>DAOQNO010000166.1:0-4183 GCA_035332125.1 Elusimicrobiota bacterium
ACAACATCGCCTACCAGGGACATTTTCCGAAGGAATCGTTGCTCGCCGCCGGGTTGGATTGGTCCTGGTTCACCGCGGACCGCCTGGAATATTTCGACGGGTTCAATTTTTTGAAAGCCGCTTTGGTGACGTCCGATGTCCTTTCCACCGTGAGCCCCACCTACGCGGTGGAAGTCCAATCGGGGGAGGAATTCGGCCGGGGCATGGAAGGGGTGCTTCAAACGCGCTCCCGGGATTTTTTCGGCGTGCTGAACGGCATCGACAACGCCGTCTGGAACCCGGCCGAGGACGCGATGATCGCCCGCCCCTTCTCGGCCCGGGCTCTGCGGGGTCGCGCCGATTGCAAACGGGACCTTCAACGCCAAACCGGATTGGCCGAGGACCCCGCGGCGCCCCTCCTCGGCATGGTTTCGCGGCTGGACCCGCAAAAGGGATTCGACATTTTGCTCGACGTGTTGGAGCCCTTCATCGAGGAAGGGGCCCAGGCCGTCTTCCTGGGGCAGGGGAGCCCGGTGTACCAGGCCACGCTCCGCACGCTGTCCCGCAAGCACCCGGGCCGCGTCGCGAGTTCGACGGACTTTAACGAAACCCTGGCCCACAAGATTTACGCGGGCGCGGATATTTTTTTGATGCCTTCCCGGTTCGAGCCCTGCGGCCTGGGCCAAATGATCGCCCTCCGTTACGGCGCCGTGCCCGTGGTGACGCCCACGGGGGGGCTGAAAGACACCGTCGTTCCGGTTTCCCGCGACGGGAAAAAAGGCGACGGGTTTGTGGCGGCCGCCACGGAAACGGGGGCTTACCGCCGGGCCCTGGAATCCGCCGTGGACCGATTTCGCCGGGACCCGGCCGGGTGGAAACGAATTCTCAAGCGGGGCATGGCCCGGGTCTTTGATTGGGGGGACTCCGTTCCCAAATACGAGGAGATCTATCGCCGGGCGCTGGCGCGCCGGGCGGATCGGATCGGCCCTCCGTGAGCCTTTGGGCGCGGGGACGGCGCTGGGCCCGGCGGTGGACCCGGCCCCAGGTGGGCGCGGCCCTCTTGGGGTTGGCTCTCGGCCTTTTCGGATTGCAGGCCTTGGTCGCCCGTTGGCAATGGGAGCGGGACCGGGTGGTCGAGTTGGCGGTCGACGGCGAGGAAGTTCGCTCGCTGTCCGACGCCGACGACGACCGCACCCACGGGGCCCTGGCGGATTTGGCCGACGCCGGCGTCTCCGCCGTCGCGATCTATTGGGACCCTTCCTACGCCCTTCCGGGCGTGTTGCGGGAATGGGAAGCCCGGGTGCCGGAGGATTTGACCGTCACTCTTCGCCCGGAAGCTTCGCCTTTTTCGGATTGGCGTCACCGGTGGCCCCGGGCGGCCCGCCTCAACCGGGTGTCCTTTCCCGTCGTCACCCACGCGCTTTTTTCGGGCCCCTCGGTGTTGGGGTTTCCCGACATGGGGCCCGTTCAGGCGTGGATTTCCTCCACGTCCCTCACCTTGCCCTGGTTGGAATTCTCCCGGCAACGCGGCACCTCCGGTTTGCTGGCCGCCTTCCCGGAACGCGTGATTCGAGCCCACACTTTGAGCGAAGAGGAAATGGCCCAGGCGGGGCCCGACCGCGTCGTGGCCCGCTACCTGCGGGCGGTGCGGGAGCGCGGCGCGCGTTTCCTCTACGTCCGGCTTTTTCCGGGTCTTTCCTCCGACGACAACCTGGTTTTCGTGCGCCGCCTGGCCGACGCCCTCAAGGAAGAGGGGTTTGAGCTGGGACGCGCCCGCCCCCGTTACGCGGATTTTTCGCCGCCGCTGTGGCGTTGGCCCTCCCCGGTACGCCAGTTCCTGGCTTTTCTCCTGGCCGTGGCGGGGCCTTTTCTCGCCCTGCGTTGGGTGTGCGAGCGGCCCGCGACCTGGGAATCGCCCGCCCAACTCACCGGCGTCTCCCTGGCGATCGCCTTTTCAATCGCGGCCCTGTTTTCCACGCCCGACTTCACCCTGGGGTTTGTGGGGTTTCGGGGGGTGAAGCTGGCGCTGCTGCTTCCCCTGATCGCGGCCCTGTTTTATTTTTACCGCGCCCGGGAAATCCGGCATTTCCTCCAGGAACCGGTCAACGTGGAACGCCTCGTGTGGGGGGGGATTTTGATCGGCTGCGTGGGGTATTACGTTCTGCGGAGCGGGCACGGAACCTCCGTGGACGCGGGCGGCACGGAGCTGCAAATTCGGGGATGGCTGGAGCGTGCGCTGGGCGTCCGCCCGCGGTTCAAGGAATTTTTCATTGGCCACCCGGCGCTCCTGCTGGGGTTCTACCTCCGCGCCCGGTTTCCCAAAGGCGCCGAGGTTTTCCCCGACCGGCCCGGCCCCTGGGCCCAGGCCCTGCATTTTATTTTTCACGACGCGCGGCCCTTTTTGATGGTCGGGTTCGTGGGTCAATTGTCCATCGTCAACACCTTCTGCCACGCCCACACGCCGTTGGGCGTTTCCGCCCTGCGCACGTTCCACGGGCTTTGGTTGGGCGGTTTGTTCGGGGCCGCGGTCCTCGGCGCGTTCCGCTGGGCCCACGCGCGATGGTCCGCCCGCCCCGCTTAACGCCGCCCGCCCGCGCGTTGCTCGTCGGATATTTCGGCCACGGCAACGCCGGGGACGAATGGATCCTTCGCGCCCTTCTTGACGCCCTGGGGGACCGGCGCTGCGCGGTCGTGGTCGGTCCCCGCCCCGGGAATCTGGGGGACGCCGCGGCGGTCCCCCGGACGCGCCCCCTTCGATTGTGGCGATCCCTCCGGTCCTGCGGCGCGGTGGTGCTCGGGGGCGGGGAACTGTTTCAAAACCGCACCAGCCTCCGAAGCCTCCTTTACTACCTCTTCTTTCCCCTCTGGGCGCGCGCGTGCGGCCGGCCCGTCGCGGCCGTCGGCGTGTCGGTGGATCCCGCTCTCTCGCGGGGGTGGCGCGCGATTGTCCGAACCGTTCTTCGCGGCGCCACCGTGTGGGCCCGGGACGCGGATTCCGCGGCGGTCCTTTCCGCCGCCGGCGGAACGTCGGCGGGCGTGGATTCCGTCTGGGGCCGCGGCCTTCAGGGGTTTGCCCGGCCGACGTCGTTGAAGCGCGTCCTCTGGATTCCCCGGGCGCCGGCGTCCGCGGAGGAATGGGCCGGGAAAGTGAACGGACTTCGCGCCCTCGAACCCTGGGACCACGGATTCTTGATGATGCACCCGGCCCAGGACCGAGCGCTCCTGGGGGCCTTGCGGGCCCGCTTGACGTTTCCGCACCGGTTGGAAACCTGGGAACCTCCCGACGATGTGTTGGCGGTTCTGGGGCGTTACGACCTGGTGGTGTCCATGCGGTATCACGGCCTGGTGGCCGCCGCCCTGACGTCCCGCCCGGCGGCGGCCTTGGCGGCCCACGGGAAGGTGGACGTTTTGGCCCGGGAATTGGGCGCGCCCCGCCTGTCCTGGGGCGCGACCGCGACGGATTGGCGGGAGCGGATCCGCGCGGCCTTCGACCGGGGGCCCGCGTCGCCGGGGGAACGACCCGCCGTCGCCCGACGGGATTTGGCGGCCCTCGAGCGGTGGCTCTCCGACGCGGGAGTCCCGCTTCCCTCTCAAAATTTGTAAAATACCGGCGTGAAACTTTTCCTTCGGTTCGGCCGGTGAGCGCCCCCGCTTTGTCGGCGGCCCCGCGGCGCGTCGCCGCGGTCGGACGCGTCGCCTGGCCCGGAGGGTGGCCCCTGCCCGTCACGCTCGGCGTCCTGTCCGCCGCGCTCGGCTTTTCCGTTTCCCTTCTGACCCAGGAACAGCGGATGTCGTCGGCCTTCGCCGCGGCGGAATCCGACGCCTTTCGTTGGGTCGTGTTTTTGAAAAACAGCGCCGATCGTCCCTCCCTGGAAGAACGGTTGAAATCCCTTCCGGGGCTTCGTCGGCTCGAGTTCACCTCCAAGGAGCAGGCCTTGGAGTCCGCCCAGCGGGACCCGGCCCTGGCCGAAGGGCTGAAGCTCACCGTGCGCAATCCCTTTCCCGAATCCTTCGACGCCGTGTGGAACCCGGATTTCTTGCGTCCGGATTATCTGTCGCCCCTTTCGGGGCAGGTGGCCGGTTGGGACGGCGTGGACCGCGTGGCCTACGACGGGCCCCGCCTCGACCGGATCGCGTTGTTGTCCCGGTTAAAGGTTCAGCGGCGCGCCGGGGTTTCCATTCTGGCCGGGGGAACCCTCGCGGC
>DAOQNO010000167.1:0-4134 GCA_035332125.1 Elusimicrobiota bacterium
CCGCCGCTCCCGCGGCCGCGGCGGCGCCCCTGGCGGTCGGCGCCCTTGAACTGGACCCGGAACGCTACGAATTGCGCCTTTCCAAAAAACCCCTTTCCCTGACGGGCAAGGAGTTCGAATTGCTCCGGACCCTCTGGACCGCGGGCGGCAAAGCCCTTTCCCGGGAAGACCTGCTGGAACGGGTTTGGGGCCTGGACCGGGCCATGGACATCGACACCCGCACCGTGGATCAACACGTGGCCCGGCTTCGCTCCAAACTGGGCGCCGAGAAAAAGCGCGTGCGCACCGTCAAAAACATCGGCTACCGGTTTCTCCTCGACCCGTGAGCTTTTGGCGCCGCTGGAAATCCGCCGAGAAAACACCGCCCCGGTCCGCCGAGAGACCGACGCCGACGACCCCCGCCCCGGACCCCTTCTTGGCCTCCCTGCTTAACGCCCTGTCCCAGGGGGTGATGGCCCTGGGGGAAGGCGGGCGCGTGCTCCTGGCCAACGAAGCCCTTTCTCCGGTCCTCAACCGCCCCCCATCCGAAACCATCGGCCTGCGATTGTGGGAAGTCCTTCGGCAGAGGGACGTCGCCGACCTGGCCGACCGGGGACTGGCCGGCCGCGCCGAAGAACGCGAAATTCTTTTCCAAACCTCTCCCGAACGCCTCTACCGGGTCCGCTCCCATCCCTTTCAACACCAAAGGGGACCCGGCCTTTGGTTGACCTTCGACGACCTCACCCACGCCCGGCGGCTGGAAAACATTCGGAAGGAATTCGTCGCCAACGTGTCCCACGAACTCAAAACCCCGCTCACGGCGCTCCGGGCCGCCCTGGAAACGCTGATCGACGGAGCCGTGGACGACCCGGACGCGGCCAAGGATTTCCTCTCGACCGCCCAAGACCAAGTCGACCGGCTCCAGCGCCTGATCGACGACCTCCTGACCCTCTCCCGGTTGGAAAAACCGGGGGCGGCGGCCCCCTCCGGAGCCCGGGCCGAGGTGGCCGCGATCGGCCGCCGGGTGGCCAAGGCCCTGGAACCCCTGGCTCGAAAAAACCGCGTTTCCCTTTCGGTCGACGGCGTGCCCCCGGATCTTCGGGCTCCCCTGACGGAGGACGAGTTGACGCAAATCCTGATGAACCTCGTGGACAACGCCATCAAATTCAACCGCGACAACGGCCGGACGATTCTGACGGCGACGGCGCGGGACGGCGAAGTGGTGATCGAGGTCAAAGACACCGGCGTGGGCATCGCCCGGGAAGATCAAGACCGGCTCTTTGAGCGGTTTTACCGGGTGGACAAGGCGCGAACCCGGGAGACCGGCGGAACCGGCCTCGGGCTCTCCATCGTCAAGCATCTCGTTGAAAACCGCGGCGGCCGTGTGTCGGTCGAAAGCACGCCGGGCGCGGGCAGTTGCTTCAAAGTCGTTTTCCCCGCGGATTCGACCGATGCCGCCCGACCTTAAAACCGACCGGGGCCCGCTCTCCCCGGCCCGCTGGGCCGCGTGCCCGCTTCCCGATCTGTTCGCCGAATTCAAATCGACGCCGGCGGGGCTTACGGACGACGAGGTCGTCGTCCGTCGAACGGCCGCGGGCCCCAACGAGCCGTCTCGCAAACGCAAACGCGGCCTCCTGCTTCAACTCCTGTCGAAATTGGTCGACCCGCTGATCGTCGTTTTGCTTGTGATCGCGGGGGCGTCGCTGTTCTTCGGCGACCGCGTCAGCGCCGCCATCGTTCTCGGGATGTCCTTGATCAGCGTGGGGCTGTCGTTTTTCCAGGAGGCCCGGGCCGGGCGCGCGGCGGAAAAATTGAGCCAGGTCGTAAGGGCCCGGGCCACGGTCCTTCGTGGCGGTCGGTCCCTGGAAGTCCCTTTCCGGGATCTGGTCGAAGGGGATGTGGTCGACCTTTACGCCGGGGACATGATCCCGGCCGACCTGCGCGTTTTACAATCCAAAGATTTATTTTTGAACCAATCGGCATTGACCGGGGAGTCCTTGCCGGTGGAAAAATCCCCCGGGGCGCCGACGGCGCCCCGGCCCGCCCTGTCGGATTTAATCAACATTGCCTTCATGGGATCCTCGGTCGTCAGCGGCACGGGTTTGGGCCTGGTGGTGGCCACGGGGAATCGGGCCCAATTCGGCGCGGTGGTGCGCCGACTGGCGGAGCGGGGCGAGGATTCGGCCTTCGACCGGGGCGTTCAGCGCTTCGTCTGGTTCATGGTGCGGGCCATGCTCGTTCTGGTGAGCGTGATTTTCCTGATCAACCTCTTCGCGCGCCGCAACCTGCCCGAAGCCTTTTTCTTCGCCCTGGCCGTGGCCGTCGGCCTCACCCCCGAAATGCTGCCCATGCTCGTGACGCTCAACCTCTCCCGGGGCGCCCTGGCTCTGGCCCGAAAGAAGGTGATCGTCAAGCGCTTGAACGCCCTTCAAAACCTGGGGGCCATGGACGTATTGTGCACCGACAAAACGGGCACCTTGACCGAAGACAAAGTCGTTTTGGAAAGCCATTGCGACGTGGTGCGCCGGGAGGACGAATCGGTCCTTCGCATGGCTTACCTCAACAGCCATTTTCAAACGGGCTTGAAAAACCTCCTGGACCGGGCCATCCTCAGCCACACCGACATTTCCGTCGAAGGGATCGAAAAGGTCGATGAAATTCCCTTCGATTTCTCCCGTCGGCTCATGTCGGTGGTGGTGACCCACGGCCCCCGGCACCGACTCTTAATCAAGGGCGCTCCCGAGGAGATCTACAAGCGGTGCGATTTTTTTGAATTGGACGGCGAAACCCTCCCCATGGACGCCCTGCTATTGGCCGACCTTCGCCGGGAACAGGACGAACTCAGCCGGGCCGGATTCCGGGTGTTGGCCATGGCCTTTCGGGACCTGGACCCCCGCCCGGCCTACGGGAAAGAAGACGAATCCCACCTCACCTTGAAGGGGTATTTGGCTTTTCTGGACCCGCCCAAACCCTCGGCGGGCGAAGCCCTGCGGGCGCTGGCGGCCCAGGGGGTGGAATGCAAAATCCTCACGGGGGACAATTCGCTGGTGACCGAAACGGTGTGCCGCCAGGTGGGGTTGGAAGTCCGCGGCACCCTCTCCGGCACGGACCTGGACGATCTGACGGACGATGTCCTTTCGGAGAAACTGGCGACGGTCAACGTGCTTTCCCGCCTGTCCCCCCTACAAAAAGAGCGGCTCGTTCGGTTGCTCAAGAGCCGGGGGCGGGTGGTGGGATTTCTGGGGGACGGGATCAACGACGCCCTGGCGCTCAAAGCCGCCGACGTCGGCATTTCGGTGGACACGGCCGTGGATATCGCCAAAGAGTCCGCCGATTTGATTCTGCTTCAAAAAAGCTTGATGATTCTTTCGGACGGGGTTCGGGAAGGCCGGCGGACCTTTGCCAATATTCTCAAATACATTCGGATGGGCGCGAGCTCCAACTTCGGGAACATGCTGAGCATGACCGGGGCCAGCCTGATTCTTCCTTTCCTGCCCATGCTGCCCCTTCAAGTGCTCGTGAACAACTTTCTTTACGATCTCTCCCAGCTGGCCATCCCCACCGACCGGGTGGACGAATCCCAAACCACGGGGCCCCGCCCCTGGGACATCGCCCGGTTGCGCTCCTTCATGTTCTTTTTCGGGCCCATCAGTTCACTCTTTGATTTTTTGACTTTCGGGGTCCTGCTGAAAATCTTCCATGCCGACGCGGCCTTGTTTCACACGGGGTGGTTTATGGAGTCCATCGCCACCCAAACCCTGGTGATCCACGTCATCCGAACGGAGGGCCGACCCTGGATCGACAGCCGGTCCAGTCGGCCGCTGCTCGCTTCAAGCCTCGGCCTTTTGGGCCTGGCCCTGGCGCTTCCGTTCTCCCCCTTCGCCGCCACCCTCGGGTTCGTCCGGCCCCCCGCCGGTCTCGTGGAGGCCGTGGCCGTCTTGGTGATCGGTTATTTATTCGCCGTCCAGGGGGCCAAGAGAATCTACGTCCGCCGATACGGGTTTAATTAAATCCGCTTCGGTGCGCGAATTCCCTTAACCCGAAAAGTTCGGTTGGATCGCGGGATTCAACGTAAAATCCGGCCCTTTTCCCTTCACAAAAAAGTTTGTCCGTAGTCCCTGCTACGGCCTTCACTTTTTTGTTCGTCAAAAGGGT
>DAOQNO010000168.1:0-4134 GCA_035332125.1 Elusimicrobiota bacterium
CCGGGTGCTCTACGCCTTCGGCCAACCGGCCCAGGAAAAGACCCTGCCCGACGGCCGCCGCCTGGTGACCTACGAGTTTCCCCACACGGCCACCATCGTCAATCAATTCACCAACGCCGCCGACCGACTGGGGGCCACCATTCAAAACGCCGTGGGAACCGTTCAAGTCCCCCGCCCCGCCAAGGACCGCTACACCAACGGGATCTCCAAACGCCTCTTTATCGTTTCGGCCGACACCGTCGAAGATTGTGTTTTTATCGGCCACGACGGAAAAGCCTCCCCCCCGGGCAAAGATTTTAAATCCGCCCGCCCTTAGCGCCCCCCCAAAAACGCTCCGTCCCTAAAATCGGCCCCCTTAAAAGCAAAAAAACCGCCCGCGCCAATGCGCGACCGGTTTTTTTTGTTGCGGGGGTAGCGGTTTTCGCGCTGGCGGCCGCTCCCCCGCGACATTTCCGCTAACGCGGTCACGCTCCAACCATTTCGTCGGCTCCCCCGCCTCCGTCTGATTTGATCTTTTATTTCTCCCGGTCGTAGGTTCAAATCCCCTAAAAGCAAAAAAACCGCCCGCGCCAATGCGCGACCGGTTTTTTTTGTTGCGGGGGTAGGATTTGAACCTACGACCTCGAGGTTATGAGCCTCGCGAGCTACCAGGCTGCTCCACCCCGCGCATGGATTTTAGCAGTTTTTAACGACTCTTTGACAAGATCAGGGAAAATCGATTTCGTAATGGGGCGGTTCTTCGATTTGAACTTCCTGTTGGAGAAATTGCTGAAGGTAAAAGGGCCCGCCGGCGTGCACGCCGGAGCCCGAGGCCCGGGTTCCGCCGAAGGGGATGAGCCCGACGCTGGCGTGGGTGATTTTTCGATTCACGTATTTGACGCCCGCCACCACTTCCCGGGCGAAGAGGGCCTTGGTTCGCGCGGAGCGGGTGAACACCCCGGCGGTCAACCCGAACCGGGTGGCGTTCATGAGGGCGAAGGCTTCGGACGCGTTCCCCGCCGCCAGCACCGCGACCACGGGACCGAAGATTTCCTCCCGGGCCAGCGGCGTTCCGGGGGACGGCAATTCGAACACGGCGGGCCACACCCACCGCCGGGATTCCTCCCATTTTTCCGGGGTGAGGAGCCGCCCTTCGTTTTTGCCCCGTTCGATAAAGCCCCGGACTTTCCGGAACGCTTCGTCGTCAATCAACGGCCCCAATTGGGTCGACGGATCGGCGGGGTCCCCCACCCGAAGGGCCTCCACGAGCTCCAAAAACCGCGGCAGAAACCGGTCCCGGATTTTGGCGTGGAGGATCAACCGGGAACAGGCGCTGCATTTCTGCCCGCTGTAGCCGAAGGCCGAGTCGATGACGGCGGCCAGGGCCAAATCCAGATCCGCGTCTTCGTCGACAAAAATGGCGTTCTTGCCCCCCGTCTCCAAAATCAAGCGTTTGGGAAACGGCGCGTCGGCGGCGGCCATTCGAATTCGCCGGGCGGTTTCGTCGGACCCCGTGAAGGCGATGAAGCGGGTCCGGGGATCCTTCGCCAGGGCCGCTCCGACGGTTTCCCCCGGGCCGTAGACCCCTTGCACCACCCCGGGCGGACAAACCGCCGCCAACAGGTTCACCAGGTCCCGGGCGATGCCCGGGGACTGTTCCGCCGGCTTTAACACGACGGTGTTGCCCGTCGCGAGGGCCGCCACGGTCATCCCGCAGGGAATGGCCAGGGGGAAATTCCACGGGGCGATGACGACGCCCGCGCCCAGGGGCCGATGGACCATTCGATTCCGCAACCCCGGAAGGGACGGCAGAGGGGGCGGGACCGCCCCCCGCCGGGCTTCGGCGGCGTAGTATTCGATGAAATCCACGGCCTCCGCCACGTCGGCGTCGGCTTCGGCCCAGGTTTTCCCCACTTCCCGAATGATTTTGGCCGTCCATTCGAAACGGCGGCGGCGCATTTCCCGGGCCGCGCCGAGCAGCCGGTCCGCCCGCTCCCGGACGGAACGGCGGCCCCAATCCCCCGCCGCGCCCGTCGCCCGCTCCAACGCCGCGGCGGGTTCCAGGGAATCCGTCGTTGACAACGATGGGCAGGGGCGCCCCAGGGCCTCCCGAAGGCGTTCGCGGTTTTCCGCCCGGGACCAATCCGTCAGGGGCTCGTTGACGAACCCCCGGGATTTTTCCGGGGCGGGCGTCTCCGCTTTTTCCGACCGGGGCGGCCGAAGGAGAACGTCGGGGTTCCGATCGCGGTGGGCTTGACGGAGAAAGGACTCGTTGGCGGTGTTTTCCAGGACGCGCCGCACCAAATAAGCCATCCCCGGGATCAGGCCCCCGTAGGGCGCGTAGACCCGGGTCCGGTGACCGAGGGCGTTCAAGGCCCGGCGGGTCTCCTCGGCCATGCCGAAAAGCATTTGAAATTCCAAATCGGCCGGCGGCGTTCGCCGGTCCTCGGCCAGGGCCAAAACGACGGCCAGGCTTCGCACGTTGTGGGTGCCGAAGGCGGGCCGGAATTCCTCCGGGTGGTCCAACAGAAAAGCGGCCAATCGTTCAAATTCTCCGTCGGTCCGGGTCTTCCGGGGCCAGACGGGCACCGGCCACCCGGCCTTGGCCGCCCAGAGATTTTCCTGGTCCCAATAGGCCCCTTTAACGAGGCGAACGGCCGTCCGGCGGCCCCGGGCCCGGGACCAAGACCCCAATTCCCGCAAATCCTCCGGCGTCTCCCGAAGATAGGCCTGGACCGCCAGACCCAGACCGTCGAACGACGCGAATTCCTTTTCCTCCAGCAATTCACGGTACACTTGGAAAAGGCGGTCCTTCAGGCTGTGCTGCTCCATGTCGATCCACAGAAAAGCCCCCGGTTGTTTTTGAGCCCCGCGAAGAACCCGCCGCAGACGGTCCTTCGCGACGTCCAGGGACTTCTCGTTCAAGGGGCCGAAAAAAGGCGCCAGGGCGGACACCTTGATCGATAGATGGGGTTGGGGAAGGCGGGCCAACAGATCCAAATAGAGACGAAGGTGCTCTTCCGCCGAGGACTCCGAGGTGAGCCCTTCCCCCAGGACGTCCAACAACACGTCCGAGCCCTCCCGCCGAAGGGCCGCGATGCGCGGACCGGCTTCCTCCAGGGTTTCCCCCGCGATGAAACGCTCGGCCATCCACCGCAATCCGAATCGAATTCCCGGGGCCAGGAGACCCGCGGGCACGGCCCCCGCGATCCAGCGGGCGACCGGGTCCGCCTCCCCCAGAAGGTCCAGGAGTTTGCCTTTGATTTCCCCGTCGGTCGTAAGCGTCGGCCGGACGTCCAAAAAAGTGAGGAGCGCCCGTCGGAGGGACCGGTGGTTCATGCCGGCCTCCAACGCCTTTTCGGTCAACCAAGGGCGGGAAAAGGGCGGGGGGCGAAAATCGGCGGAGAGCCGGAGTATGTCCCGTCCCAGGCGATCCACGCGGTCCGACAAACCATCGATCGACTTCGCCATGGTTTCAGTATATCCCCCCGCGGGGCAAATTCAACCCGAAAACGATCCGCCGGGGCGGGCCCGAAAGTCTTTTTTTTTGGGCGTTCCTCCCCTATACTCTTAACGAATGGAAAAGTCGATCCTGCTGACCGGCGCCTCGGGCGGTTTTGGCCGCTGCCTGGTGGCGGAACTGCACGCCCGGGGCCACCGGGTGCTGGCGGCCCTGCGGGGCGGCGAAAACCGGGGCGAGTCCCTTTTCCCGGATTTGGTCGATTCCCCCCGACTCAAATTCGCCGATCTCGATTTGTGCGACCCGGCCTCGATCCACCATCTGGTGGAAAAAACAAAACTTCATTTCGGAAAGCAATTGGACGTGCTGATCAACAACGCCGGGGCGGCGGTGCTGGGCCCCGTCGAGCACCAGTCCCTGACGGACGTCCGCCGCCAGTTTGACCTGAATTTCTTCGGCCCTCTGGCCCTTCTTCAGGCCCTCCTGCCCGTCTTGCGGTCCTCCCGGGGGCGGATCCTCAACGTGACCAGTATGACGGCCTACGCGACCTTCCCTTTTTACGGCACCTACAGCGCCTCCAAACACGCCCTGGACGCCGCCACCGAGGCGCTTTATTACGATCTGGCGGAAGCCGGGGTGCAGGTCTGCGCGGTGGAGCCCGGCGCCTATCGGACCGGGTTCACCCCGGCGGCCCT
>DAOQNO010000169.1:0-4123 GCA_035332125.1 Elusimicrobiota bacterium
CCCGAATCAATTCCTCCAGGACATCGAGAAACCGAAGGTGGAGCGTGATCATCGATCCCGTGACCGACCATTTCCGATGGCGCAATCGGTCCAGAAGGTCTTCGAACACGTGGGTCAATTCGGCGATGGGGGCCAAGCCCAGGAGGGCCGCGTCGCCTTTCAATCGATGGGCGCCGCGAAAAAGGCCGTTGACCAATTCCTCGTCGTCGGGATGCGCTTCCAAGGCCAACAAGGATTCCTCCAGCCCCCGGAGAGTTTCCCCGGCTTGCTGGCGGAAAGTCGCCAGAAGGGCCCGACGGTCAATGGCCACGGCGGCGCCTCACAGTCGGCGAACCCAGGCGGAGCCGTCGTCGGTGCAAAAGATCAATTTCCGTCCGCGGTCTCCCCCCACGTCCTCCCCGCGGATCGGAATGCGGGCTCGCCCGACAATGTCCCGGGCGAGGGCGATGTTTTTGTCCCCCACCCGGGCGCCGTCGCCGGGAAACACCGGAAGGACCCGGGCCCCACCGAAAATCTTGGCCTCCAACCGCTCCACGCGGGCCCCGAGGCGGTGAAGCCGCTCGAGAAGGACGGCGACGGCCACGTCCCCGTACCGAGGCGTCACGTCCGGGTGCCCGTTGGAATCGGGCAGCAAGTAATGGGTCATTCCACCGATGCGTAAATTCCCGTCCCAGAGGCAGACGGCCACGCAGGACCCCAGGAGGGTGCGGGCCGCCCGGGCCAGCGTGGTCGCCATCAATTCCCCGGGGGCCACGTAAACAACGGGCCGCCCGCGAAAGACGGGCGTGGGAACGCCGGGAGCGGCCCGGTCGCGGGCCCAGAAATCCGCGCGGGCCGGCGAGGCGGAGGGCGACGGAAGCCTTGGGTCGTTTCCCATGAACGTCGGGGCCCTACCCCCCCAAAATCTCCCGCACGCGGCGGACCACGGAGGTCAGATCCTCCGACTTGGGAATGAACCCGTCCGCGGCCACCTCCCCCACGAAGGATTCCAGTTTTTCGGGGGCCAGGGAGGAGTAAAAATAGAACTTCATGGACTTGAACGCGGGGCTGGTTTTGGCGATGCGAATAAAGTCGTCCCCCCGAAGCAACGGCATTTCCACGTCCGCCAACACCAAATCGGGACGGAAGTTCGCCACGATGAGGGTGAGCGGGTCCGCCTTGTTGGGGAATTTAACGCACTTCACTTCGTAACCGGCCTGACACAAGGCGTCTTCGGCCAGAGCCAAGGCGATTTCGCTGTCGTCAATAATCAAAACCCGGCCGGCCGCGCGCCGGGGAGCGCTCGGGGAATTCATCGCCGACCTTTCACGCCGTCGAATTTTTTCATGGGAAGCCTCCCGCGTGCGCGCCTCAGGCGAGCGCCGCTCGTATTCGTTCCAGCAAATAACCCGTGTCGCTCGATTTTTGAATGTAGCCGTCCGCGCGCGCGGATTGAACGTGATGAACCAATTCCTCCATCCGTTGGGAGGAGTGGAAATAGATTTTGACGCCGGCCAGCCTCGGCGTGGCGCGGAGGATCTTCACGAACTGTTCGCCCCGCAAGAGCGGCATGTCGACGTCCGTCAAAATCAAATGGGGGTGGTAGTGATCGACGATTTCCATCAACGGGGTCCGCACTTCGGCGGGATACAGAACGGTTTTAACATCGTAGCCGGCCGATTCCAACGCCTCCGACGCCAACAGAAGGGCGATTTGGCTGTCATCGATGATGAGGATTTTTTTGGGGGTCCCGGCGGGTCCGGCCCCCGCGGGGTGCGACGCGTCCATCCGTGCCTCCCTCCGGGCCCCGCCCGGCCAAAGCGTTGCAGGTCCTGCCAATACCTTAATCTAACGCCAGTTGGGGGGTTTTGCCAGGGTTTTATTGGGGGGAGGCGGGTCCGGGCCGGGCGGCCCACAGGACGCGATACAGGTCCTCCTGGGCCCGGACCATGCCGTCGATGTCGAATTCGTCCCCGACGGTTTCCCGGGCCCGGCGGCCCAGGCGATCGGACAATTCGTCATCGGACAAAATCTGCAAAAGCCGCTCCGCGGTGCTGAGGGGGTGGCGGGGCGGAATCAGAAAACCGTTCACGCCGTCCTCGATCAAATCCCGGCAACCGTCCACCGCGTTGACCACGCAGGGTCGGCCCGCCGCCATGGCCTCCACCAGGGACCGGGGGAGACCTTCCCAGAGGGACGTCATGCAAAACACGTCCGTGCGCGCCAGGAGCGCCGGGACGTCCCGCCGCCACCCGGCGAGAATCACCCGGTCGGCCACCCCCCGCCGGCGAAGATCCTCCTCCAACCGGAGGCGGCCCTCCCCGTCGCCCACCACCAGGAATTTCACGTCGGAGCGCCTCTGAAGGACGGCGGCGGCCGCGCGCACGAAATCCTTTAAGTTTTTTTGGGGTTTGAAGGGCCCGATGGTCAGGACCAATTTTTCCTCCGGACGAAGATCAATCCCGGCCGGAGCGTCCCGGCGCGGGGCCAAGGACCGGTAGGGCCCCAGGGGCACACCGCTTCGAATCAAATGGAATTGGTCCGGCCGCCCGATGCCGCGGGCCAGGGCTTCGTCGCGATTGGCCCGGGACACGGCGACAAGCGCGGTGGAAATCCGGGCCGTCCACCGCTCGGCCGCCACGTAAGCGGCGCGCACCGGCGCCGATTGGCCGGGCGTGAATCCGAACCCGTGAAAGGTGTGAAGGACGACCGGAACGCCCGCCGACCACGCGGCCCAACGACCGAGAATGCCGGCTTTGGAGGAATGGGTGTGGACAATGTCCGGACGAAGGGAACGGAACGCCCGGCGCAATTGAAAAAAAGCCGCCGGGTCCTTGAACGGGTGAACGGCCCGCTGCAAGGCCGAAACAAACGTCACCGGCACGGACTCCCGTCCGGCCTCCGCGTCCAAAATGCCCCCCGGACCGCAAAGCAGGAACGGTTCAAATTCCGCCCGGTTCAACCGACGAACGGTGTGCAGCGTGTTCTGCTGGGCCCCGCCCAATTCGAGCTGGGTGACGACGTGGACCACTTTCAATCGAGTCACGGAAGGACCTCCGCTAATTTGGCGTTGACCTGCGTCGTCAACGCCGCCCGCGTGTCCGGAGCGCCCGCCATCACCCGGGGATCCGCCAAGGCCCGGAGGGCCGAGCGGTAGGACGCCTCGGCGTCCGCCAACCGGCCCAAGGACCGCAACAGGTCCCCCCGTCGAACCCAGGGCACCGGGCTCAGGGGAAGAAAACGAACCGCGGCGTCGTAGTGGGCCAGCGCCTCCTCGGGACGGCTCCGCCGCAGGGCCAACTCGGCGGCGTCCCGTCGAAACCCGGCGCTGGTTGGGGCCAACCCCACGCAACGGTCCAGGTCTCGGGCGGCGCCGTCGACATCGCGCGCAACCAATCGCAGGGCCGCCCCGAGATCGTAAAGCTCGGGGTTCCACCGGTTCCATCGAAGACCGCGGTCGACCCATTCCCGGGCGGCCGGCCATCGACCCGATTCAAATTCGATCCGCGCCCGCTCCACGCACTGCCCCGATCGAAAAAGGGCGTAGGAAGCGAAACCCGCCCCGGCGAACAACACCACCCCGGCCAACCCCAGACGCCGGTGGGTCGTCCACCGGGGCGGGGCCTCCGTCGATTTGGCCTCCGCCCAATAGAGGCCGGCCCCGGCGAAACTGAGCCAGTAAAGGGCCGGGAAAGAGAATCCGAAATTGACAAGATTAAACGTCCCGAAAGCCGCGGCCGAAAGACCGAGAGCCCGCCGCCGGGGCGAGGGACCGCCCCCTCGGCGAATCAGCAGGACGGCGAAAGCCAAAAAAGCGCCGAGCCCCAAAAGCCCCCGTTCCGCCGCCATTTCCAAAACCAGATTGTGGGCGTAAAGCGTGTTCAAACCCCAGGCGGCGGTCCGAAAGGCGGGGTACGCCTCCCCGAAGGCCCCGGGGCCGACGCCCAACAGAGGCCGCGCCGTCACCATGGCAAACGCGGCCCGCCACCAGGCCCAGCGGTCGGCGTCGCCCGAAACAATTTTTCCCCAATCGTCTCGAAACGCGAAAGCCAGCGCCGACACGACCGCCACCGCGACGACCGCGACCGCCCAACGCTGGCGCCGGGGCTTTCCCCGCATCCCCCCCCCCGCGGCGACGACGGAC
>DAOQNO010000170.1:0-4084 GCA_035332125.1 Elusimicrobiota bacterium
CAGGAGACTGGACAAGGCCGTCGGCATCGCCCGGGCGCCCGGGTTGGGGCCGCCGAAAACCACCCCGATGACCCCGCAGTGCAGGGCGACGGCGCGCCCCCGCCAGAAGGCGGTAAAATCAGACCAGGACGTGAGCGCGAGGACCGCGTTGACCGCGGAAAAGGCCCAAAGGGCCAAATCGCCCAATGGCGGGAACGCGTGCGCGGCCGCGGCCAGGCCCGCCGCCCCGGCGGCTCCGAGACTAAATATGGGACCCAAGATCGCCGCCCAGCGAAGACGACCCGCGGAAACGCTCGAAGACACCGCCAAGGTGGGCGCCAAAGGACCCAAGACGGACCACGACATTCTGACCCCGGGCACCAATGTCGACATTCCTTGGGGATCGTACTCCGCCAGACGCCGGATCCAACGACCCGTCGCCCATCCTTCCAAAACCGCCACATGTCCCGCCCCGTGCCAGAGAGTCCCGATTTTCACGGTCATCCGGATAAAAAAGCCGCCCCCCAGCCCCAGGGCCAACGCTCCGCCCCAGGTCAGCCCGGCCAGGGACAGGGCGCCGACGGAAGTCGACAGGCCCAGAGCCAACGCCTCCGGAATCCATCCCGCGGCCTTTTCGACCGCCCAGCGGAAGGAGGACAGGAAAAAACCCCGGCCGCGTTGAACGGGGGACACTTCGCCGGTCACGACGGTTTCCCGGGATTGAAGATTTAGCCGACCGGACGGCGCCGACCCGTCAAGTTCCTTCGGTGCTTCGCCGTCGTCCGTCCCGCCCGCGACCACTTTCAAATCCGCTTCCATGTCGCCCAGCGCGACCCGGGCCTCCCGATGATCGTCGCGAAATTTCACGGAACGCACGGCAAAGGGCTGACCGGCGGCCCAAAGTTCAAAACCGGCCGGCTGATTTTGAACCCCCAATTGCCAGGTGCCCCGCCCCAACAACGCCCACCGTTCGGCCAAGGCCCCCAGCCCCGATTCACCGAGAGGCTGCTCCGCGAGGGCCGACGGAGGCGCCAAATCGAGTTTCTGTCCCATTAGAAGGCGTTCCAGCGGAGTACGCTCCACGGTAAAAGCGTCCACCGCCGAAGCGGCGGCGTTCCAGCGACCGATGGTCGGCGTTATGACCGCCGTGGCCGCCCCGCGGCTCCGAAGGGCCTCCACCAAGCCGTTTGAATGGAATCCGCCGGCGACCAAAGCCACCACGTCCGCCCGCCGGGCCTTGGCCCGCGCCAAAAGGTTTTGGGTCAAGGTTTCATTTCGTTTTTCGGCGGTTTCGTAAAACGCGAAGGCGGGTCGAAGGTCTTCGGCCCAGACCCGCGCGTCGGTTTGCGGCCAAGTGCCGGTGAGCGCGGCGAGGCGCGCCTCCAGGGATTCCAGATCGGCGCGCCGTCGTTTGGCCCCGGTCCAATCGGCGGCCGTCAATTCCAGGACGGCCAACCTTCGAAGAATTCTCAAATCGGCGTTCAATTCCAGAAGGCTTCTCTCCGGGGCGGTGCGGGAGACGGCCGCCGTGGCGGCGTAGCGCAACGCCTCAATTTGATCGTACAGGATCCCGGGCGAGAGGGTTTCCGACAAGCCGACGGCTTCGGTGTAACGGCCCAGCGCCGTGAAGGCTTTCCAGGGAATGCGATGGCTCCGCGCGAGCTCCCGCCACCCCCCGTAGTAACGCGCGGCCGAAAGGCGTCCGAGACGAAAAGCCGCCGTCGCTTCGAGGAGCCCGGCCGTCTCCGCGGGGGTTAACGTTGGAATCAACCGGTCGAGGAAGCGCGAACGATCCTCTTCAACCAGCGCGCGCGGAGATTCCTTTTCCAAAGCCACGATTCCCAGGAGCTTCGCCACTTCGGATGGCATCGGTCCCGGGGCCGCGTCGCCCAAGGCCACGACCAGATCAACCACGGTGGCCCCTTCGCGGTCGTATTGGTCCAAAGCGTCGTTCCACTTCCGGGCGGCCGGCGTCAACAATCGCTCCCCGGCGGCGTCGGCCTGCTGCTTCCACCGCGCCCATCGATCCAGGATTTTGTCCCGACGACCGACACTCTCCCGCAAGGCCGTCACGTTCGCGCGGTATTCGTCCGGCGACTCGACGCCCCAGAGGAAAGGTTCCGTTCCGGCGACCACCCCGAAATGCTCGGCCCCGTTTAAAACCCCCTCCTGCACCAGAAAGGAGGCCACGGCTTCCCTTTCTCGAGCGTCGGTCCATCGGCGAACGGGCGTTAATTGAAAAGCGCCGGAGGCGCCTTCGACGCCCACCACCAATTCGCCCGCATGGGCCTGCAGGCGTGCCAACAGTTCGGAGATGTTTAATTGGGCCGAGGCCACTCGGTGGGCGTCTTGAATCACGACCACCAAGGGCGCGTTGGCCGCGGACGGTTCAAAAGAGGCGAGTCGTCCCAGGGAGGAAGGCAAATGGGTCAGGGGGGAGGGAAGGGACGGATGCCCCGCGACCGCCCCCAGGCTCGGGAGGTTCGGGTCGATGGTCGCCGGCAATTGAGCCACCAACGTCGCCGCGGCGAGGGGGGCTTCCGGGGCGGCCGCCCGTCGACGGTCTTCCCAAAATCCGGCCTCCACCCAGGGCGCCGAAAGGAATTCCAGGGCCAAAACGACGGAAAGAGTTGCTGCCAATCCGCGGACGGTCGGTCCGGAACGGCGGGTTTCTTTGAAAAAGGTTCTCACGGGGATCCTCCAATAAAAAAAGCGTCCCGCGCGAATTTGATCGCGCAAGACGCCTTCGTCTGACGCCGGCGGTGACGGCCGCCCGGCGTGCGGATCGAAGCCCCGTTCCCCCTTCGACCCTAAATAAAAATCCCGCGGACTCGAAAAGAGGTCACGCGGGACATCGCTGTCTTTATGAACACAACTTTGTGTTGAATACATTATAGCACGGACCGGCCGGAAGTCAATCCTTCAACCCCGGCGTCACGCCGTTGTGGAAAGTGGTCCGCTTGTGTTAAAGTTCAACCTTCCGAGGAGGAACCATGACGCCCATTCACTGGCCGGCCGATCGCCCGATTCCGTCGATGCCAAGGCTTTCCGTTCGATGAGAGCCGTCTGGATCGACGGACACGGCGGGCTCGACGTTCTTCGCGTCGGCGAGCGCCCCCGGCCGGTGATCGGACCGGACGACGTGCTTGTTCGGGTTCGCGCCTGTGCCCTGAACCATTTGGACATTTGGGTCCGCGAAGGGTTGCCGGGACTTAAAGTCGATTTTCCCCATATTCTGGGAAGCGACGCGGCCGGCGTCATCGAAGAAATCGGCGACAACGTGCGGGGATGGGTTGTGGGACAGCCCGTTCTGGCGGCCCCCGGACTTTCCTGCGGCACCTGCGTTTATTGTCAAGGAGGCGACGACCATCTTTGCGACGCCTACGACATTCTGGGCCAGCGATCCCAAGGAGCGTACGCCGAATTCGTCCGGGTTCCGGCGGCCAACCTTTTTCCGATCCCGGCGCCGTTAACGTTTGAGGAAGCCGCTTCCCTCCCTCTCGTGTTTTTGACGGCCTGGCAAATGCTCGTCGTCAACGGCGACCTAAGGGCCGGCCAAACGGTTCTGGTGCACGCGGGCGGCAGCGGGGTCGGCATCGCGGCCATTCAAATCGCCAAGGCCCACGGCGCACGGGTCCTAACGACCGTGGGATCCATTGAAAAAGCCGAAAGGGCCCAGGCGCTCGGGGCGGACGCCGTTGTCTTTTACCGGGACACGGACTTTGCGACCCGGGTCCAAAAGGAAACCGGCGGTCGCGGCGTCGATTTGGTCGTGGAACATATCGGTCAGGCCACGTTTGAGAAAAGTCTTCAATGCCTGACCAAAGGCGGTCGGCTGCTGACCTGCGGAGCCACCAGCGGCCGACAGGTGCAATTCGATTTAAGGCAATTGTTTGGACGAAACCTCACCGTGCGGGGGTCCCGCATGGGGCGCCGGGACGGATTGGGGGCTGTTTTGGAGGGCGCCACGGTGATTCACCCCAAAACCATTCAGCCCCTCCAAAGCAAAAACATCCCCCTGTACGTAAAGTCGTTTGTGAACCCGGGCGAGGCGGGCACCGAGGTGAGCAATGCCGAACACGAACTGATTCACGTGCCGGTATAT
>DAOQNO010000171.1:0-4082 GCA_035332125.1 Elusimicrobiota bacterium
TGCCCGTGGCCGCCGCGGTCTTTCTCTGGTTCCCGATCCTCTTCGTGGCCGCGCGTTTTGTGTCCGAACGCCGGGGGTTGGATTTGGCCCCCTTCCGCCACGCGGCGGGCCTGCTGGCCCTCCTATCGGTTCTCTTCGGCGGGAACACCCTGGATCGGTTCGGCGCCCAACCCGCTTTGCCCTTTCTCGTCCTACTGGCGGCCGACGCCTTGACGGCGGCCCTGGCGGTCCGGGGTGGCTCCGGATCGCGCTACCATCTGGCCGCGGGGATTTTGGCCTACCTGACCCTCTTCGGCTGGACCTCGAGCCGTCTGACGGCGGACACCTTTCCGATGATTCTCGGCGTCGTCCTGATTTTCGGCGCCCTTCACGGCGCGTTGGCCGTGGTGCTCAACCGTCGGGGCGCCCCCAAGGACGTGGTGATTTTGGGAAACCTTTTCCCCGTGGCCCTTCTCCTGCCGCTCGCCATGAGTTTGATGAAGGAGTTTGGATCCCCGGCGCTCCTTTGGCCGGTGCTCTTCGGCTTGAACGCCGTCGCCATCCTGGTCGCCCTGGCCACGGGATTTTTATGGGGCGTGGCGGCGGCCCTGGGTTTCACCTTCCTCACGGTTTTGGTCTGGATCGACCGGTTGACGGTGGACGGCATGGGCGGGTTTTTAACGGTCGTGGCCGGGATGGCGGCGCTCTTTTTCGGCGTCGGTTACTTTCTCCTTCACCGCTCGAAAAAAACCGCCGAGAGCGGCGAGGCGGTTTCGGAAAATCAAACGCGGTGGTCCTGGCCCGCGGGGGCCAACGTGGCCTTGCCGGCCTTTTCGGCTTTTTTGCCTTTCCTTCTTCTGGCCGCGGCCGCCCATCGTCTGCGGCCGGCGGACCCCTCGTCGCTTTTTGGCCTCGGCCTGTTGCTCCTGATTCTCCTCCTGGGCCTTGTGCGCCGGGGGGGGAAATCCCTGGAAATCCTGGCCCCCGTCGCCCTGGGATGCGTGGCGCTCCTGGAATACGCCTGGCACGGGTCGTCCTTTACCGTCGACCGGTCGTTGCCCGCGCTTTATTGGTACGGGGGTTTCTTCGCCTTGTTTCTCCTCCTGCCCTTTGTCGCCCCGGGTTCCTTCGGCGCCTTGAGCGCTCCCTGGTGGGCGGCGGCCCTTTCGGGGCCCGTCCACGGCCTTCTCTTTTACCGGACGGCCCTGGCGCTGGGTTACGCGCCGGTCATCGGCGCCCTGCCCGCCGGGGGGGCGGTGATCTACACGGTCGGATTGATGGGATTTTTAAAACGCGTGCCCGCCGAGGATCCCCGCCGGAAGGATCTGCTGGCGGTCCTGGGGGCCGTGGCGCTTCTTTTCGTCAGTCTCATCTTTCCCCTGCAGTTCGACAAGCAATGGATCACCCTGGGGTGGGCGCTGGAGGGGGTGGCCCTTCTTTGGTTCTACCGCCGGGTGTCGCACCCGGGATTGAAAGGATGGGCCCTGGCGCTTTTGGCCATCGCCTTTGTCCGGTTGGCGGCCAATCCGGCGGTCCTTCACTACCATCCCCGGGCGGCATCGCCCTTGTTCAACTGGTACCTCTACGCCTACGGGGTGGCGGCGGCCTGCCAGTTCATCGCGGCGCGCCTCTGGAGTCCGCCCGATCAAAAATGGAGCGAGGTTTCCCTGCCCGGCCTTTTGAACGCCCTGGGAGTGGCCCTCCTGTTCCTTCTCATGAATATTGAAATCGCCGACTTCTTCAGCACCGGCGAAGCCTTGGCCTTTAATCTTCAGGGCAGCCTTTCCCAGGACCTGGCCTACACCCTGGGTTGGGGCGGCTTCGGCCTGGCCCTCTTGTTGGTCGGCCTGTCCAAGGAATCCGCGGCGGCCCGCTGGGCGAGTTTCGCCCTGCTCGGCGTCACCATCGGAAAGCTTTTCCTCCACGATGTCTGGCGGCTCACGCTCCTATACCGGGCGGCGGCCTTCGTGGGCCTGGCCATCGTCCTGATTCTGGGGTCTTTCCTCTACCAACGTCACTTTCAATCCCGCGGAGGCCGATCATGAAGCGATCGCTTAAGATTTGTTTATGCTTGGCGTCTCTGGGCACGGTTCCCCTGGGGGCCCTGGTTCGGGAAGCCCCGACCGCCTGGTCCCACTTTCAGGAAATTTCGTCGAACGCCCGGGGATTGGTCGCGGTGAATCTGCCCCTGGAAACCCTGGACCGGGCCGCGAGCGGTTTGGCGGACCTCCGCGTCCTGTCGCCCGCCGGCGGCGAAGTGGCCTACACCCTGGACGCCCCTCTTCGAACCGGTTTGGAGTGGTCCACGTGGCCGGCCCAGGGAGCCGCCGAGATCCGCCTGGCGAAGGGCCGCACGACGATTACGGCGTCGGCCCGCCGCGCCGCCCCGCTGGAATCAATCCAACTGGACATTTCCGCGGACGACTTTTTAAAGGCCGCGACTCTGGAGCTTCGGCGGGACGGGACCTGGCGAACGGTGTTGGCGGGCCGCCCGGTGTACCGCCGTCGGTATTTGGCGGAGGATTTAAATCTGGTCTTTCCGAAACAGGACGCCGACGCCTTTCGAATCACCCTGGACGACGCGGACACCGACCCGGTGATCGTCCGGGCCGCGACCCCCCGGCCGACCTTTCGCGCCAACGCGCCCCTCGCCGAAACCCCGCTGCGAATTCTTCGCCGGGAAGACGGCCCGGTGGAAACCCGGATCACGGTGGAGCTCCCGGCCCGCAACGTCCTGTTGGCCGAGGTCGTGCTGGCGGCGGAGGACGCGGCTTTCCAGAGGCCCGTGCGGGTGGTACGCCGGGTCCGTTCCGGCGACGAAAACGTCTTCGATGAAATCCTGGGCGCCGAATCCCTCTGCCGTTGGCCCGGGGAGGACGGAAAGACTTTCGAACGGCTGTCCATTCCCGTGGCCCGCCGGTGCGATTCCCGGGACGTGGACATCGTGGTCGCCAACGGCGACAATCCCCCGCTGAAGATCACCTCCCTCGGGGCCCGGGTGGCGCCGACGACCCTGGTGTTCAACGCCACGGAACCCGGGACCTACCGGCTGATTCTCGGAAACCCCGCCGCGGGGCCGGTTCGCTACGATCTCGACGGCCTTCGGGACCGCTTGGACAAGAAACAGCGGATTCTGGCGGAGGCGGGGCCCCTTCAATCGAATCCCGCTTACGCCCCTCCGGCGGTGGCGGCCGATTTGGCCGAAAGCGCGGCCGCCCTGGATCCCAAAGGGTGGCGATGGAAAAGCCCCGTGCGGATTGAAAAAACCGGCGTTCAGCGTTTGGAATTGTCCGCCGCTGCCGTGGCCGGCGCCCGGTCCGACGGCGGCGACCTGCGCCTGTTGCGCGACGGCCGCCAAGTCCCCTTTGTCGTGGATCGCCGGGTCGTCTATCGGGTTCTCGCGCCGACCGTGAAGGCGACGGATGCGGAGGGCGGGCGAAACAGCGTGTGGGAGATTCAACTCCCGGTCCGGGGATTGCCCGTTTCCCATTTGGAGATCGACGCCCCGGAAAAATTGTTTTCCCGCCGGGTCGTGGTCGAGGAAAACCGCAACGTCCCCGGCGCGGGAACCGAACGCACCGTCCTGGGCGGTGCCCAGTGGTTCCGGCGGGGGGAAACCACCCGCCTGCTGGTTCCCCTGACCATCGCGCCCAGCGGCGATCGACTTCGCCTGACGGTGGACAACGGCGACAACGCGCCCCTGTCCCTGGCCAATTTCCGCGTCCATTACCGGACCTACGCCCTGGTTTTCAAAGCCAAGGCGGGGGACCCAATGACCCTCCACTACGGAAATCCCGGGGTGAATGCCCCCGCCTACGACGCCGCCGCCGTGGAGTCGGAATTGCTGGCCGCCGACAAAGTGGACGCCGTCTTGGAATCGCCGGAAAAAGGGTCGGGCGTTCGCTGGATCCCGAGCGGCGGGGGCGGCGGGCCCGTCCTTTGGGCGGCGCTGATCCTGGCCACGGGCGTTCTCCTGTGGGTCATCGCCAAACTGTTGCCGCCCCCCGGGAACGGGAAGCCCTAAATCCTCCGGCGCCGATTCCTTGAAAATCCCTCGATTCTCCCGCGGGGTCGGCGGGGCCGCGACGGCGGCGGTTCTTTTG
>DAOQNO010000172.1:0-4052 GCA_035332125.1 Elusimicrobiota bacterium
GCGATCTCCTGGTGGAGGACGTCGGGCCGGCCGGGAGGAACCTGGCCGGCTCGGCGGCGGGAATCCTTGAATGGGACGGGAAAGACAACGCCGGAGAGATCCTTCCCGTCGGGATCTACGTCGTTTTTTACGAAGGCGCCGACCCCTCGGCGGGGGGCCTCCAAAGGGGGCGGGGCGTCGTTGCTCTGGGGAGACCGCGATGAATCGGATTTGCGCGATGGGCGTTCTCCTAGCGGCCGGCGCGCCCGGCATGGTTCGCGGGGCTTTTGAAGAGCGTCCTTTTTCCGCCCGTTCCGCGGCCCTCGGGGAAGCCGCCGTCGCTTCCCCCGGCGGGGGGGACGCGCCTTATGAAAATCCGGCGGGGTTGGCCTCATCGGACCGATTCGAAGTCGGCCTCGGTCACACCGACCTCCTCGGAATGCCGGAAATGCCCCGGAACACGGTGTCGGCGGTGGCCCCGGGGAGGGGGCGGGTCGGTTGGGGGATGTACGGCGTTGATTTTGGTTCAAGCTTGTACCGGGAGCGGGAAGTGGGTTTGGCCGCGGGCGGGTCCCTCGATCCCTCCTCCGCCCTGGGGGTGATCCTCAAGGGCCAGCAAATGTCCGTCGAGCGCTACGGCCGCGCCGCGGCCTGGCAGATGGATGTCGGGTGGCTGGGGCGCCCGGTTCCGTTGTTGGGTCTTGGGTTCGTGGTTCGAAACGCCACCCAATCGCGCTTTCGGGGTTTGCCGGATAAATCGGCGGCCGTTTTTCAGGCGGGGGCGAGGTTCGATTTCTGGAACGGGGCGCCGGCGTTCCTCGCCCTTCGCCGGGGGGCGGACGGGTCCGGGGACTGGCGATGGGGTCAGGAGATTTTAATTCGATCATCGGCGATTTTTCGGATGGGGTATTGTTCGTCGCCGGCCCGATGGGCCTTGGGGTGGGGATTCGCCTTTTCCCAATGGTCCATGGATTACGCGTTCCTCACCCACCCGAAACTGCCGGACCAGCACCAGTTTAACCTCACCTGGCGGGGCCCCAGGCGCCTTCGGTCCCCGTCGAAATGAAAATCGACCGCCGTTGGGCCGTGCTCGCCTGGTTAACGACGGCGGCGATGACTTCCCACGGGGCCGAGGAGGACGCCGTCGCCGTCGATGAACGCCGGTTGGAAGACGGGGACGATGGGGAGTACCCCGAATTCCCGGCCTGGTCCGGGGATTGGCGGATTCGAACCCGGGAAGTGTATCCGCCCGGGGACACCTATCGGAACGCGCCGGGGTCTCTCCGCCACAACCGGTACGTTTCGGCCCGCACCCGCCTTCGCTGGGGCGCGGTGTCGGCCACCGCCCTGGCCAAGCGCGCCGCCGTGGGCCCGGCGCTTTCGTACAACGCGATGCGGGAATGGGGCACTCTCAAGGCGGCGGTCGCCGTTGGAGTGGACGGGACCGGACCCTCTTTGGTGGCGGGGGATTACGCCATGAGTTTCGGGCAGGGACTCGTTTTTTACGACGGGTTCGGAGAGTTCGTGCGGCCCGCGCGGGTCCGGGAGCGGCGTCCCCGGCCCGACACGTCGCCTTCCCCGGAGGAGTATTTCCGCGGCGCGGCCCTCGGGGCCCCTCTCGGCCCGTTTCGCGTCGATTTGTTCGTTTCCCAAAAAGCGCTGGGATTGCCCCTGAACCCCGACGGAACGGTGGACTTCGATTGGGACGATTTTCACGATCGGTCGGGGGACGTTCAAACGGCCCAGGACCTTCTCCACCACGACTCCGTCACGGAAAGGATGGCGGGAGGGCGGCTCTCCGGTCGGTGGGGGAACTCGGCCCTGGGCGCGACCGTGGCCCAAGGAAAGTTTTCCCGCGCTTTTTCCCCGGCGGCGGCTTCCTTTCGGGACGCCCGCGCTTTTCGCGGGCGGTCCTACGCCGTGACGTCCATCGACGGATCGTCGACCTTTGGTTCCTGGTTTGTTCAAGGAGAGCTGGCCCGTGGACATGTCCCGGGAATTCCCGGCGTGGCCGACCCCACCGGCGTGGCCGTGACGGCTCTCCACCCAGGCGGCCTCAAGGAATGGGTGACGGTTTTCCGCTACGACGCGGACTTTTTTTCTCCCCACGGGAAAGGCCCGGCTTTCGCCGTGTCCGGCGGGCCCGAATCCCTTCCCCGGAATCAGAAAGGAGGGCAATTGGGCCTGGAAGGGAAAAAAGGAACCTGGACCGGGCGGTTCAACGCCACGTTGGCCCGCTTCGATCAGCCTCGGGGCAACGGAAGCGACGCGGGACCGTTGACGCCTTCCACAGGCCGTTACCTCCTATTCGATCAATGCCTGGCGTTGACGACGGACGTTTTGTTTCGCTTGGCGGTTTCGGAAAAAGGGGACGAACAACGGTTGGACGATGGCTCCGGGGTTTTTCGGACCGTGCCGACCCTCACGCGCCGGTGGAGGGGATCCATCGAATGGACCCGACGTCCCCGGTGGACCTGGGAATTTCGCGCGGACGAACGGGAGGAACGCGTCCGGTCTTTCCGGCGGGTGGATCGCGGGCGATTGTGGTCGATCGGGGCTCGTTGGCGACCGGCCTCCCACACGACCCTCAAGGGGCGATTCTACGTCTTCGATTCACCCAAAGCCTATTTGACCACGGGTCCCGAGGAAATTTGGGACGGCGTCGTTTACCCTCGACTGGCGGGAAACTTGGGATCCCTTCGCGGTGACCCGGGAACGCGGTTTTACCTCATTTTCAAGCGGGATTGGTGGGATCGCCTGACGGCTTGGTTGAAATGGGAGGTGACCCACCGCCCCGCCGCCGAAGAGGGGCGGACCGGGAGCGCGGCGGCGCCCCGGCAGGCCTGGCACCTGGAAGTCTCCGGCCGCTGGGGGGAGAAGTGATACAATGCCCCCGATGATTTACGACGTGGCCGTGGTGGGGGGCGGGATCACCGGCGCGGGCGTGGTCCGGGACGCGGCGCTCCGGGGCCTCTCCGCCGTTCTGATCGAAAAGAACAGTCCCGGCGCCGCCACCACCGCCTCCTCCACCCATTTGATCCACGGCGGCCTCCGCTACCTCCTTTACGACCGCTTGACCACCCACACCACCTGCTGGGACTCGGGCCACATCGTCCGAATTGCCCGGCCCCTTTTGACCCGCATTCCCATCCTTTGGCCCGTCTACGATTACCACCGCCACGGCATCGAAACGGTGGAAACCCTGCTGGAAAGCTACGACGGATTCCAACAAATGAAGGAGGGCCGTCCCCACCTGCGCCTCACGGCCGAGGAAACCCGCCGCCTGGTGCCCCGCCTGCGGCCCCAGGGCCTTCGGGGCGGCCTTCTTTTCGACGAGTGGTGGGTGGACCCCATCGCCCTCGTCCGGGCCAATTTGGATTCGGCCCTGCGGGCCGGGGCCCAGATCCGCACGGGCCAGGTGGTGACGGGCTTTTTGAGGGACGGGGCCCGGGTTCGGGGCGTGCGCGTCCGACTGGGCGGTGAGTCCCAGGATCTTTCGGCCCGGATCGTGGTCAACGCCGCCGGCCCCTGGGTGGACCGGGTGGCCCGAAGCGCGGGGGTGGAGGTGCCGCTTCGTCTGCGCAAGGGCGTTCATTTGATTTACCGCAACAACGTGGGATTGTCCCCGGAACGGCTGGGCCTGTTGTTGGAAGCCGAGGACCGGGAGCGCTACGTGTTCGTGATTCCGGGCGCCGACGGGTCCACGTTGGTGGGCCCCACGGACACCCCGACCCCCGAGGGGCCCGACGCCCTCACGGCCTCGGCGGAGGACAAGCGCTATCTCCTGGCCTCCGTGCGCGCCTACGTCCCGGATTTTCCCGAATCCTTCGACGGCGTCAGCGTCGGGGCCCGTCCCATCCTGGGGCAGGCCGGGTCCGAAAAATATTTGAGCCGGGAATTTGAAATCATCGACCACGGGGCCCGGGACGGCGTGCCGGGGTTGGTGACCGCCGCGGGGGGGAAAATGTCCGATTTCCGGCTCATGGCCGAAGCCGCTGTGGACACCGCCGCCCGCCTTCTGGGCATGAGCGCCCTGTCGCGCACCGCCCACGAAACCCTGGCCGGCGAACCGC
>DAOQNO010000173.1:0-1617 GCA_035332125.1 Elusimicrobiota bacterium
CGTGGGACCGGGGGCCGTGGGAACCGTGGCCGCCGAACCCGTGGGAGCCCGGGGCCACCGGCGGCAACGACATGGTCGGCGACGCGGGTTTGCCCTTGAGCGCTTTGCAAATCACTTGACGGATGACTTCTTCCGACACGCGGAAGAATTGGTTGAGCTCGGCGATGAACGCCGAGGGCGCCTTGAATTGAAGAAAGGTGTAGAACCCTTCCCGGTGGCGGCGGATCGGGTAGGACAGACGGCGGCGGCCCCATTTGTCCACCAGGACCACTTCCCCGCCTTTGGCGGTGATCATGTTTTTGATTTTTTCAACATACTCGTCGGTTTTTTGCGGCGAGAGATCGGCGGGCACAACGAACACGGTTTCGTACAGTAGCAATTCAGCCTCCTTTGTGGGCTCTTCGCGGACGACCGCGCGGCGGTCAAGTTCCCCGTGAAGTTGGGCTCCGGGCTCAGCGACCGACCGGAACCAAAGTGGCGCTATTCTACACTATTCGGCGGGAGATTGGCAAGGGAGGCGGGATTCGCCCCCGGGAAGGGAAGACTACCAGGTGCTCCAGGTGCGTCCCTGCTGGTCCTGGTGGGAACAATCGATCAAGATCCGGCCGGTCGTGCCGGTGATGTCGTACAACCAAATGCCGGTGTCGTTGATCGTTCCCAAATAATCTCCCACGGTCTCCGACCGCGGATGGTCCCCCGGCGGGGGGATGAGAACCGGAGGGATTTTATCGATGTAGCGTCCCAGGACGGCGCTGGAGAACCCGCCAACGGTGGGGAAAAACTGATTGTCCGCGTAATAAAGGCTGAGGGAGGAGCGAACGGATCCCAAGCCGTATTTGGCCTGGGCTTCCCGGGATTTGTTGATCAACCCCGCAAATTTCGGAATGGCGACGGCGGCCAGAATGCCCAGAATGGCGACGACGATCATTAACTCGATGAGGGTGAATCCGGGGGGAGCCAAACGCCGTCTCATGATCGGGAAAGCATAACCGCTATCGAATCAAAAATCAATGGAAAAATCGCCCCGTTGTTTTAAGCGGCGTGGGCGTCGTGGCCGGATTCCAGGGCCCGACGATAACTGTTCAAGGTGCGGCGGGGAACCGGGAACCCGAGCCGGGCCTGGAGGCGTTCCTGAAGCTCCTGGTCGGTGCGGCGATCGAATTGCACGTCCTCGGCCTCCAAACTTCCCAGGGCCTCCACGCACAGCGATTTCCGGGAACAAAACAATTCCTCCAGCAGGACTTCCTCCCCCCAGGGCAGGACGAGGCTTCGCCCTTGAATGGCCCGGTTGATGGTGGAGGGCGCCACGGCCAGCTTTTTGGCCAACTGGCGTTGCGTGATGGGGATTTTCTTTAAACCGTCCCGGTGGGCGAGAAAATGACGTTGGGTGTGGCAGACAAAATCCAAAATACGGTAGAGGGTGTTTTGACGCCAGTTGATCAGCTCCAGACGACGGACGAAGGCCTTCAAATGGCGCCGCTCCTGGGGCGAGAGTCGGGTCGTGCGCAGGAGGGTCTGCAACCGCTCGTATTGAATGTCGTAGCGGCCCCGGGCCAGGATCGGGGAGCGGAATTCGAAGACCGGCTCCTCCTTTTCATCGACGCCCAATTGGGCGAT
>DAOQNO010000173.1:1717-4027 GCA_035332125.1 Elusimicrobiota bacterium
GGGAGCGGAATTCGAAGACCGGCTCCTCCTTTTCATCGACGCCCAATTGGGCGATCCGCACGATGCGTTGGCCGAGGGAGGCGGACCGTCCGGAAGGATCGAAGAATTCCGATTGGACCGAATAGGCCAGGAGGAAATCCCGCACCTTTTGAGCCTCGTCCGTGGAGAGGCCCACGGCCCGGGCCACGGCCTCCAAGGCCCCGTCGCTTTCCGCCCGGAGGAAATGTTTTTCGAAATTCTCCTGACCCATCCGCTGGATGAGGGAAAGGACATCGCGCCGTTCCCCCAAAAGCTGCACGGCCTCGGCCGGGGCGCCAGCCGGGAGCACGTCCTCCTTCGCCTCGTAAAAAGACGGCGCCAGGCGCGTGCGGGGATGGGGCTGAAACCGAACGATCTTCCAAGCGGCTTCCTGGGGGTAGACCAAGCGGGAGAAAAGAGGGTCGTTCTCCACCTGGCGAATCAAATCGGCGATTTCGGGCTCGGCCAGGGTGAGAAGATGAATGGTTTGCAAGCGCGCCAGCAGCGTGGCCCGAAGCCGGACGTCGGTCCGCTGGGCGTTCAACAGGCGCGGGGGATTGGGTTTCCGGTTCAAAATGGTCCTCCCGTTGCTACGGAATTAAGTGTAAGGGGCGAACAAATCGCTTTCAAGGCCTATTTTGCCGAAAGAACGCGCGTTTTTAATTAACCTTGACAGAAATGGGCATTTCTGTTACATAAGAATGTGAAACAACTTGCCAACCCCCTGTGGAGGTTCACGATGTACCGCCTTTGGCGCCGATGGCGGAAGGAATTCGGCCGCCGACTGACCATTATGGTGGTCCCCCACGGGATCGCCCGACCACGGCAAATCTCCTTTTCCGTCCCGTTCATCGTGTTTTTGTTCACGCTTTGGACCGGATTGACGAGCTGGGCCGGCTTTTTGGCCTCCCAGCAATTCGATTATTGGCGCGCCAAAGCCAACGCCCACTTTCTCCGACTGAAGGTCGATTACTTTAGCGGCCAGCTCACCCAGTCGCGGGCCATGCTGGACGAGGTCAAGCAATTGGAAGGGGAGCTTCGCACGCTGATCGGCCTCGGCAGCCGGGACGCCATCATTCAGGCCGAGAACAGCCCCCAACCCCTGGAAGGGACCTCCAATCAAGGGACGGGCGGTCCCAGCCTGGCGGACGCCCAGGCCCTGCAAAGCCTGTTGGAGGGCAAGACCCGGGACATGAGTTTCGAGGAAATTTCCAAGGAAATTCAGGACCTCCGGGCCGAGGCGGAAGTCCGGCTGGCCAGCGTCCAATCCCTGAGCCAGCGCATCACCGAGGAGCGAGCCCTGTTTCGCTCCACCCCGAACATCTGGCCCACCAACGGCTACCTGACCTCCCACTTCGGTCCCCGACTTTCCCCGACCCACGGCTTTGAGGAAAACCACAAAGGCATGGACATTGCGGGTCCGGCCGGGTCGCCCGTCCGCGTCACCGCCGACGGCGTCGTCAAATTGGCGCGGTGGGCCGGCGGGTACGGCAAAGTGGTGGTGGTCGACCACGGGTTCGGTTATTCCACCCGTTACGGCCACAACCGCCAACTCCTGGTTCAGGCCGGCGAGCGGGTTCGCCGGGGACAGATCGTCGCTTTGATGGGCGAAACGGGCAACGCCACCGGCCCCCATTGCCATTACGAAGTGTGGTATAATGGCCGCGCCGTGAATCCCGGAAAATTCCTCAAACGGCCGAGCTCCTGATGTTCGGCAAAAAAGACATCGATCCCGCCAAGATGGAAACCATCATTGGCCCCGACACCCGCTTTCAGGGCAATGTCCGGTCCAAAGGCTACGTTCGCGTCGACGGTGAAATCGACGGGAGCGTGTCCGCCGAAGGGGTCATCATCGGCGAAAAAGCCGTCGTGACCGGGGACATCACCGCCAAGATGGTTTTCGTCGGTGGCAAAGTGACGGGCAACGTGACCGCCGCGGCCGCCCTGGAACTTCAGCCCAAAGGCCAGATTCGGGGCGACATTCGCACCGCCCAGCTGTCCATCGCGGACGGGGCCGTTTTCGAAGGGCAGTGCGTCATGGCCGCCGACAAAGTCGGCGCCGTCGACATCGACCGGCTCCTCGAAAAAGCCTCCGCCTCCTAACCCCCCCGCCCCGTGAAGTGGTTCCATAAACGACAAAAGCAAATCTATTTATTGATCGCCGGCGTCCTCATTTTGGGGTCTTTCGCCGGTTTCGGCGGTTATTTCTTCACGAGCTCTCCGCTGGACGCCGCCGTCGTCGTCGGCGAACGCAAAATCCCCTACAAACGGTTTCAGGCCATCTACGAAAGG
>DAOQNO010000174.1:0-4006 GCA_035332125.1 Elusimicrobiota bacterium
GGCGCCGTCGGGGCCGCCGCGCCGTTGTTCTTGACGACGACCGGGGTGATGTCCACGGTGTAACGCACGCTGATTTTCCCGCCGGTTTGCAGAGTCAGCGGCGTCCCACCGCCGATGACCGGGGCGATGGCCACGTTGTGGCGGTCGAATTGGTTCGGCAGGAGGGTGTAGGCGGCCACGGGGTCCACTTTGCGGCCGTTGAACGTGATCGATTCGGGGACAATGCGGACGTTGGGAGTGTTGTTGTAGGCCGTGCCGCCGAGGGAGACCGACTGAACGGTCCAGGGGGTCAAGCCGCTGTCGGGAAGCTTGTGGTCGTTGCCGAAATAGAGGTACACCCGGTTGCCGGCGACCGTGCCTTGGGCCTCCAAGGACAACGACCGATCCGACGGAGACGGCGCGCCCTGGGGCACCCCGATGTAGCTTTGGGTGTTCAGGCTGCCGATGTTGAACTCGCTGACGTTCAGGTCCCGTCGGGCGGTGAAATCGCCGGAGACGCTGACGCGGGTTTGGCCCGCGGTCACGCTCACCGCCATCTGATAATTCCGGGCCTCGAAAGCGCCCCCCGCGTCCCGCAGCGTGCCCGAAAGGACGAGACGTCCGTTCGAATCCACCGAGTAGGTGACTTGGCTCAGAGCCCCCCGATAACTGTAGGCTTTTTTACCGTCCGGCTTGTTTTCGCCGAAACCCAGCATCACCAGGGACGGTCCGGGATTCAGGGGGTAGGAAAATCCGTTGCCGCCGGGCACGGCGCCCGGCATAAATTCGGCGTAGCCGGTGTTGAGTTCGATCCGGCCCACCAGGTAGCCCCCGCTTAGAATTTTGTGCTCCACCACGGGCTTTCCGTCCCGCACTTCCTGGCTCTGTCGAACGCTGAAACCGCCTTCCGAAAAGAGGGTCCCTTGGGAACTCCGGGGCGATTCGAACTGATAGGGCGCCTGGGTGAAAATCGAACCCGCGTCCTGGGCGAGGCGCGGGGCGCCGACGCCGAAATAGAGCCCGTAGGCCGCGGGCAATCCCAAATAGATCGCGAGCGCCGCGTTGCTCAAGTAGGGGACCTGCTTGCGCTGGGCGTTCAGATCGGCCAAATCGGCGCGAAGCCGCTGGAGGCGCGTCAAACCCTCCCGGGAAGAACGATCCCATCGGCGCCGCGAAAAGGCCAGCAGCCCGGCGCCGAACCCAAGGGCGGACAACAGAATCAGCACTTCCAAAGTGGCCTGGTTTTTGTCCTTGACCCCTTCCGCGTACGTTTGGTCCATGGTGTCGGCCAACTGCAACAAGTACCCCATTCGCTCTTCGAGACTGGCGCGAATTTGTTCAAGGATGCGAATCTGGATTTGATAATCGTCGGCCAAGGATTCCCTCAGGTCGCGTTTGGCCGCCTCGTATTTGGCCGTTCGCTCCCGAATCGCCTCGTCCACTTTCGCGATTTCATCAAAGTAGGCGTTTTTCTGGCCCATGACCGTGGGCTCGCTCGCCAACTGCTGAACCATGCTCTTCAAATCTTTTCCGAAGGCCTTGATTTCCCATTCCTTCATCAGCTTCCGATGCTCCGGATTGTCGTCCTCCAAATAAATGCCGAAGAGGTTGCCGTAGACGGCCTTGACCAGCGTGTCCACCATCCAGGGCTCGTTGGTCCGCTTTTGTTTCACCTCCATGCGATCGCCGGTGGCGCCGAAGGGGCGGGCCAGGGCGAGCTCCCGGGCCAGGGCTTCGTAAAGAACGACCGCGGAATCCACCCGGAATTTGAGCGATTGGCCGGCGGCGGCGCCCGGCCGGAGAAGATAATCGTTGTAGTCCCGCAACACGGCCGGGATGTGGGTGGCCACGCGCTTAAGGGTTTCGGGGGTGATCTTGTGGTTCAACGTCAGCATCATGGCGTAACTGAACTCCACGCCTTCCGCGGAATATTCGTTGGCGTTGCGCAATTCTTCCAGCGCTTGTTTTAAACCGTCGGTCTTTTGAACGATTTCGAGGTTGGCGTAGAACCGGTCGATGAACTGCTGGGCGGAATTCAGCCCTTTGGATTCAAAAAACGCCCGAAGGTTCGGGTCCCCTTCGGCCGAATAGACCAGATAGTCGATGAACGCGAACCGCATGGCGTAGTTGTTGATTTTGCCGTTCAGGCGGCCCAACGCCTCCGAATCCCGGTAGCTTTGGATTTGCATGATTTGGTTCTTGTAGTGGGTGGTTTTTAAATGGGCCAAGGTTTTGAAATAGTGGGTCATCAACCGGTCCACGGTCACGTTTTTCAATGCGGCGTTGCCCGAAGCCCCGATTTCCCTTTCCATGTCCCGCAGGATTTCGGTGACGATGTAGCCGGCGTCCAGGATGAACTGGCTTTCGTCGATTTCGGGACGGACGAAAACAACCCGCGCGCGGGTTTCCGCTTCGGTTCCCCCCGCCTTTTCCTCCTCCAACCCCGCGGCCTGGCCCAATTGCCGCGTTTGCTGGTCCCGGGTCACAAAACGCGATTCGATGGCGGCCGCGTCCTTTCGAAGATTTTCTTTCAGGACCCGGAGGTACGTTCCCAGTTCGCCCAGGTAACGGGCGCCGCCCGCGCCCTGCTCGGGCGGCAAATAGGTGCCCTTCAGCTCGTCGAAATGGCGTTCCAGAACATCGATGTAGTTCGTAAAGATTTCCTGAAAGCGGTCTTCTTTTAACAAGCCGGTGGCGTGCATCCGCCCCACCCACTTTTCGGATTCGCCGAGGATGTTGAAGATCGGCCGAAGTTTCGGGTAACGCTCTTTTTTATCGGCGGTTTGCTGGCGGACCCCGTTGTGGACAAACACGAGGGCCCGGGTGGCCGTCTTTAGAACCGGAAGGTCCTTTTGAACATCCACCGAGGAGGGTTGCCCCACGCCGACCGAGGGACCCGTCAGCATGTTGTAGGTTTGACCGATGCCGACGATTTTCTGAAGGATGAAAAAGTCGATGACCGGGGCGCTGACCCCGGGGGGCACCGCGGATTCGGATCGGATGATGCCCTCCAGGTATCCCCGGACGAAAATCCCCTGGAATTTTTCTTCGGGATCCAGGAGTTTCGCCCCCATCAGGGCGTCCACGTCCCGAAGCTTCATGATGCGCAGTTCGTCCTCGAACCGGCCGCCGTTGGCTTCGAAGTTGTAGCCGCCGGTCACCAAACTCTCGATGAACCCCTCTTCCATGTAGGGCAGGTTGGGGAAACGGGGCTTTCCCGTGGCCGGATCGGGCTGGTGGAAGAGGTCGTAATAGCGTAAATACCGGGTGGCCAGCAGTTGGTAATTGATTTCCGTTCCCGGGAATTTTTTCGCCGCGTCAATGAACATTTCGGTCACGCCGATGACACCGTTAAAGGTGAAGATCGGATGGTTGGAATCGAACCGGATGCCGGATTTCCGGAAGATGTCGTCGTTGATCACCCACAGGAGCTTCTCCCCCGTCCCCCCCTGGGTGCGGATGAATTTGACGAAGGCGGGATCCGACATGAACTTTTCCACCTGGTTCAGACGCTCGTAATAATAGGCCTCCCAGAATTTCGTAAAGCCCCATTTCTGTTTCAACAGCGTGACCATGTCCACAAACCCTTCTTCGCGGTAGGGAATGTGCTGGTATTTTTTGCCGCCGTATTTGGGGGCGTTTTCAAAGTGGTCCCAGGCGTCGAGGTAGGCCGTCATCCAGCCTTCGGCGCTCAAGGCCCGGGCGGCCAGGGGGGCCTTGGGGCGCATGTCGTTGTGTTCGGCGTTGACGACCAAATTGGCGATGGACCGCAAGGCCAGGAAGTCCCGGCCCCGGTCGCTCATTTGTTTGTTGGCCGCTTCGGAGAGGAGGCTCGACTTGACGGTCCGGTATTTCGCGAAGGTCGCCGAACTCAACAGGCCCGGCTGGTCCCTCAAAATGGAATCGATCTTCAAGAAGATGGCGCGGGTGAAAGCCACGTAATTCTTCAGGTTGAAATTGGCCCCCGACCGTTTCTTGAGCAAATAAATTTGAATGGCCTCGTTTTCCAGGATGCCCGGCTCTTTCA
>DAOQNO010000175.1:0-3978 GCA_035332125.1 Elusimicrobiota bacterium
CCGGCGACAGGGAATAACGGCGGTGATTCGTCCAGTCGAAGCGCACGAAAAATCGGTCGGCCAGCAAATTGACGAAGGTCAACAGGCCCAGGGCCACGGCGAGGCCCGTGCCGGACAAAAGGCCCATTCGACGGCGGCGTTCGGCGGCGGGGGTCGTCATCGCCATCTCCGGCTGTTGTACCCGGCCAGGGTGCCGGCCAGGGCCAGGGCCGTTCCCGACAGGAAATACAGGACGTCCCGGGAATCCACGACGCCTTTCAAGAAGCCTTCCATGTGGCGGTCCACGCCCAAAAAGGCGAGCAACACCCCCGGGACCCCGGGCACAAACTGGGCGGCCTTTCCCACCAGATAAAACAGGAAACAAAAGAGGAATCCCAGAAGGAAGGCCACGACCTGGCTCCGGGTCAGGGCCGAGGCCAGCAACCCGAGGGCCGAAAAAAAGACGCCGAGCAGAAAAGCCCCCAGGTAGCCGGCCATCGCTTGGCCCCCGTCGGGCGAGCCCAGGCAAAGCAGGAGGGCCGGATACACGAGCGAGAGCCCCAGCATCACGCCCCACACGGCCAGGGCCGCGGCGAATTTGCCCAGGACGATGTCGATGTCCTCCAGCGGCAGGGTGGCGAGGTTTTCAATGGTCCCGGTTTTATATTCCTCGGCGAAAAGCCGCATGGTGAACGCGGGAAGAAAGATGCCCAGGAGGAGCGGCAGGGGGCCGAAGAATTCCTCCATCGTCGCCTGTCCCGTCAGGAAAAGGGCCGACGTCCAGAACCATCCGATCAGGATGAAGAACAGGCCCAAGGCGATGTAAGGCGTGGGGGAATTGAAGGATTCCTTCCATTCTTTCCGGGCCAGAAGGCCGGCGCGACCGAGGTTCACGCGGATTCTCCCGTCAACCGCTCAAATATGTCGTCCAGGGATTCCGATTGGCGGCGCAGTTCCAGGAGAGGCCATCGGCGATCCACCGCCAGGCGCACCAGGGTTTCCCGGGGGTCCTCGGCGGCGGTGACGTGATACCCCGTGGCGCCGGGCTCCGCCTCGTCCACGGACTGAACGGCGGTGACGCCCGATAGTTTCTCCAGGGCGGCGCCGACCTCGCCGGCGGGACCTCGCAGGCGGACATAAACGGTTTCGGCGCCGGTCCGGCGCGCCTGAAGGTCCGACACCGTGCCCTGGGCGGCGATCCGCCCCTGGTGAATAATCAACAGGCGGTCGCACATGCGTTGGGCTTCCGGCAAAATGTGGGTGGAGAGGAGGACGGTTTTTTTCTCTTTGAGGCGAAGGATGAGATCCCGCACGTCTTTCTGCTGGTTGGGGTCCAGGGCCGAGGTCGGCTCGTCCAGGACGAGGATTTGCGGGTCGTGAAGGATGGCGAGGGCCAATCCCAGGCGCTGGCGATAACCTTTCGACAGCTCCCCCACGTCCTTGTGCATGACGTCGGTCAAGGCGCATTCCTCCACCACGGGTCCGCGCCGTTTGGCGAGGAGGGCGGGGGCCATGCCCCGCAGGCGGCCGAACAATTCGAGGCATTCCCAAACGCCCAGGGATTCGTAAAGGGGATTGATTTCGGAAAGATACCCGATGCGCCGGCGGGCTTCGAGGGGGTTTTCCAGGACGTCGACGCCGTCCAGGACGACGCGGCCGGCGGTGGGGGGAAGGTAACCCGTTAAAATCCGCAACGTCGTGCTTTTCCCGGCCCCGTTGGGGCCCAGCAGGCCCACCACTTCCCCGGGTTCCACGCGAAAGGAAACGCCCGCCACCGCGCGGGTGGGTCCGTAATCTTTAACGAGGTTTTGAACGTCGATCATGGGGTCGGATATAGTAACCGATCACGGATTCTACAAAATTACCCGACGAGTCAATTAAGGGAAACGCCGCCAAAGCTCGTTTAAAAGCTCGGCGGTGTCGTCGCCGATCACCGTCAGATACACGCCGTCCCGGCGGCCGTGGACGACCCGGGCGGGGATCGAAACGTTCAACAACCGGGGCCCCGCGTTCGGGGGGGGCGCTTCCGCGCCCGATGGCACGCGCACGGGGTGGCGCGTTTCGAACACCGACACCACGGCGAGTCCGTCGGAATAGGACAGATGGGTGACGGTTTCCCCCTGGACCTCGAACTGGCCGCGGTTTTCCAGGGCGAACCCAAAGGGAAGTTCGGCCTTGGACGGGGGCGGGGGATCGGAGGGCCCGGGGCGCCCCGCCCAGCCGTGGTCGTCGGTGCGCTTCACCGCGCCGGATTCCATTTCAAAAAACCCGTCTTCAAAATCCACGTCGGGGTCGAAGCGGACGAAGCGCACCGACGCGGCGTAAGGGGTCCCCGGCAAAAAGCGGCGGCTGGCCAGGAGGACGCCGGTGGCTTGGTCGAACCACAGCGTTTGATGGGGTTTGCCGGCGTCCACGGGGGTTAAGGTGATGGCCCAGGCGGGGCGGCCGGCGATGTCGTCGTCCACCGGCGTCGACACCCGGTAATTTTTGGATAGGCGCGCGAAGGCCCGGTCCGATTTGTCGGCGGCGGGCGGACGGCGGGCGGGTCCCCGCCAGGCTTTTCCCTGGCGGGGGAAAAACACGATCTCGTCGGCGCCCCGGCCCAGGATCACCCGCTGAACGGCGCCGGCGGGGGAGAGGTATTCGAAACGGTAAATCCCCGGGGCGGCCACGTAAATGCGGGCCTCTTCGGCCCGGACCCGGCCGTCGCCCCATTGGGTGTAGGCCAATTCGCCGGCGTAGGTCCGGGATTCGTCTTTCAGGGCCCGGCGCATCAATTCGTCGGACGAGGGGGCCGCCCCGCTTCGGAGAACGGCGGCGGACAGGAGCGCGGCCGCTCCGAGAAGGGGTTTAATCGTTCGCTTCATTGTAGGAGGCCAACTGGGCGGAAAAATCCGAGCCGTAGAAATTCGAGGTCGGGACCGGACCGTCCGACGCGGTGCGGGCGTGGGCGGCGAGGAACGGTTCCAGGCGGAGCGTTTCTTCTTCGGCCCGTCCTCCCCCCAAGCCCCACCAGGCCAAGCCGACGGCCAAGGCGGCGGCCGCGGCGGCGCCCAGGGGAATCCAGCGGGGGCCCCGGAACCACAACGCGGCCCATCGCTCGCGCCATCCGGGCCGAAGGATTTTTTGGGCCATTTCGGCCTTGAAGGCGGCGGGCAGAACGCGCCGGGGGGCCGCGGCCAGGGCCGCCTGAATCCGCTTCAAATCCGCCAATTCCCCGCGGCAGTCCGCGCAGAGGGCCAGGTGCTCCTCCAGCAGGGCGATTTCCTCGACCTCCAAAACCCCGTCGATCAGGGCGGACAGCAAGGAATGGGGATGCGCGCTCACCGGGAGCCTCCGGCCGCTTCGGCGGCGAAGAATTGCCGCAGCAGGCGCCGTCCCTCGTGAAGGCGGGAACGCACCGTGCCCAGGGGGCATTCCAGGATTTCCGCGATGGTCTCGTAGGAGTAATTTTCCAAATCGCAAAGGATCACGGCGGAACGGTAAAGGGGCGGCAAAAGGTTCAGCGCCCGTTGAACGGATCGGTCCCGCTCTTCCCGCATCAGGGCGTCGAGGGGGTTGGGATCCCGGCCGACCAGGGTCTCCGTGAGGGGAAGGCCTTCCGTCGGCGCGTCGTAGGAGATCGAACGCCGGTGCTCGTAGCGACGGACGTTGTCCAGAAAATGGTTGTGGAGAATTCGGCACACCCAGGCGTCGAAGGGACGGGCGAAATCGAACCGGTCCCGGTGTTGGAAGGCCCGGGCAAAGGCTTCCTGGGTGAGGTCCCGGGCGTCGGACTCGTTGCCGGCGAGTCGCCAGGCAAAATTGTAAATCTTGTCGCCGTGGCGCTCCATCAGATCACGAAATCGATCCGCGTCGAGGGCGGTTTCGGCGGCGGGGGTCGCCGTTATGGCGTCGGGGGTCATGGTTCCGATCCGCCGTTGGGAGAGAGCGTGAGATGCCATGGTTTTTGAACCTTTCCCGGACAGACCCCCTCCGGGGAACGACCCGGAGCGGGGG
>DAOQNO010000176.1:0-3969 GCA_035332125.1 Elusimicrobiota bacterium
AGGTCGTCGCGGCCGCTCGCGCCGACGGTGATCACGGTCGCCGCCGTGCCGGGCACGGTGAGCGTGTGCTCCGCGGCGCCGTCGCGCTCGAAGACGTGGGCGCCCTCGATCCAGAGGTGGACCTCGCCCTTCGCGCGGACGTCCTCGCCGAAGGCCTCGAGCTCGAACGCCTGGCCGGGGGGAAGGACGCAGAGGAGGCGCGCGTCGCCGTTGTCGACGTGGAAGCGGTCGAGCGTGAGCGACGCGGCGCCCTGGATCTCCGGCTTCGCGTAGCTGCACGCCTCCCCCCACGCGCCGCCCTTCGGGCGCACGCGGAAGCCCTCGCCCTACGCGCCGCGATCGACGCCGGTCGGCTGGCGTCGGAAGTGGAGTCCGCCCACCGCCGCGTCGTGGACGACCTCCTACGTCAACGCCCGGAATCCCAGCGTTCGGACCTCCTCGGTCTTCTGGCGGCGACCGATTGGATTCACTCCCGACAACGTCTCTGGTCCTTTGAAATGACGCCCCGGGAATGGCGGGCCGCGCGTCGGGACTGGGCGCGATACGGCTGGGCCGACGTGGAGACCCTCCTGGGCGACGCCGCCCCGGCGGAATCCGGGGACGCCGTGCGGGCGGCACTGCGGGACGCCGAAGATCATTTAAGAGATTTTTACGAGACGGCCCTTCAACGCAACCGGGCCATGGCGGACAACACCCTGGCCGCGGCGCGGCGTTGGCGCGCGGACCGCGTCGTACTCATCACGGGGGGCTTTCACACGCCGGGGTTGACGGACCTACTCCGCCAGGCCGGCGCCAATTACGCCGTGGTGTGCCCGGTCTTTAACACCCGTCCCGCCCCCCCCGTCAACACCGCCACCCTTCGGGACCAAAGCCGCCTGGAGGACCTCGCCGACCGGCAAACCCTCGCCGCGGCCCAGTGGGCGATTGCGTCCGACGAAAAACCCGTCGCGACTCTGGGCGAATGGCGGCGATCGTGGTCCCGGGCCTTGACGAGTCCCACGGACCGTCGATGGATCGCCGGATTGAATTTGATTTCGAGGGAATCGGGCCCCGACGGTTCGTGGACCGCGGCGGTGGGGTCGGCATCGGCCAACGACGCCCGGCGGATTCAATTTTCGGGGACCGCGGGTTTGCGGTCCATCCCCCTTTCCCCTCCTCCGATCCCGTCGATTTCGGACGTCTCCGCGGCGGGCCGGCAAACGGTCCTAAAAATGCAGGGAGGTGTTCGTCGTGCCTTCGCGACGGTCAAACGGTTTGGTCGGCCCGTCCTCCAGCGCTCCTGGCCGTGGGTGGCCGCGGGCGCGGTTCTTTTGGGCGCGGCGTGGATTTTTCTCCCGGCCCTGTTCCCCGGCAACGGGGCAGAGGTGGTTTTCTCAATGGGGTCCGCCCAGTGGGCGGCAATGACGGGGGTTATTTTCCCGCCCTGGGGCCGCCATTTGGGCGTTTGGCGGTTGGACGAGCATTCCCGGGGCCCGCGGGATCAAGGGAACAACGATTGGTTTGACGAGTTGCAGCGTTTACTAATTGCTCTGGAGGAAAGCGATCGACGATTGGCGGAGGCCATTGCCGCCAAACAGAAAGCCGAGATTTCGGTCGCTCAACTCCGGTTGTCCGAGGCCCGCCTTAACCTTCAACAATTTATGCGGCGTCGATTGGCCGCGAGCGACGAGGACACGGCAACTCTTTACCTGCGTCTGGAGGGGCCCAAGCGGGATTTGCTGGTGCGAGCGGTGGGGGCCCAGGTTCTGGGACGTCTCATTCACGGTATGACCGGGCATTTCTTCGAACGCGCGCGACGGGGACTCCGCCGTCGCCGCGCCGATTTGGAACGGCTCCTCCAACTGGAAGAATCGCTCCCGCGCGCCTCGGCCGGGGAAAGGGAACGGATTCTGGGCGATCTCGAAAAAACCCTCGTGGCGCTCGACCGCAACGCGCAGGGATTGATCGAAGGCCTGCAAACGTTCATCGGCACGCCCAACGTCCCCGACATCCCCGCCCCGGATCTGGCCAAAATCAAAACGGAGGCCCGGGCCAAATTGCAATCGTTGGCCGACCATCGCCGTCTCGATGCCCAATGGGCCGATACCCTTCGAAGCGCGCTGACGACCGGAGGGAAAACGGACCCCCTTCCGCCCCTCGCGGCCCATCGGGCCCGTCATCGGGCGGCCTTGACCGAAACGGAAATGGACGCTCTTTCGTTGTCCAACCCCTATATTTTCCGGGACCCGATTTACGCCCACCGTCGATCCCGGGCCCTCCTTCACGGCCTCCGCAACCGGGAAATACGATTGATCCAACGGGCCCTCACCCACGATCGCGCCACCTTGGACGCCGTCGGCCCCATCTATCACGCCGCGGACCTTCTGACGGAGTCCCTCGGCGACGCGGTGCAGGATTTGACCGGCATGGCGCAACACGAGTTGGATCGAAACGCCGTTCCCGCGCCTTCCATGGACGATTTTCCGGAAGGGCGCGAAGTCCTGGACCGGGTTCAATCCGCCCTGGAACGTCCGGGTTTTTACACCACGGCCTCCTTGGTGGTTTCCTCCGACCGTCAAAAACGACCGCTTTTGCGTGCGCTCGCCCACCGCTTTCGATCGGCCCCGTCGGACTCCGCGTTGGGGTATAAGAAACTCCTTCTCGTTGATTTGATGAAAGTGTTCGCCGATCCGTCCCGGGACCGAATTGTGTACGAAACGCTCACGGAACAACCGGACGGGACGCCGGGGCTCCTTCGCCTGTCCGCCCAAGCCGGCGATATCGTGGTCGTGTTGGATTTGGACGCTTTCCAGTTTGAAGACATGCCGGTGTTGGATCGGGTGTTGGAATATTGGGCCGGCATGACCCGTCGGGGCTTCACGCCGCCGCCCCTGGTGGCCCTGGGGTCCGAACCGACCCTGCAGCTTTACGTTCGGAAATCAAAAATGTTTCGGGACTTTTTTGAGGCCATGCCCGCGTTCCGGTCCGAGGCGGCCACCGCCCGATTGTTGGAATTCGACGCCGACGCCCTGGGCCGCCGGTTGGGGGTCGCCATCCCCCCCGCGTTGGCCGAACGGGCGTACGCGGAAGTCCAAAACCGCACCCCCTACGATCGCCATTCCATGGCTCTCCGGGTCGTGGAAGCGGCCGCCGCGATGGAGCGCGCCCAAGCCGCCGGCGGGTCCGCGCCGACCTTGCGCGAAGAAACGCTGGATCAAGCGCTCCGGGAGCTGCCCTCCATGGAGAATCTCCCGTTGGAGGCGCGCCTGTGGTCCCGCCGGGACGTCCTGCCCGCGGAAGTGGCGGAGGAGGCGGACCGGGAGATGCGCCGCTACGGAAGCCTGAAGGGCAACCCGGAACAACCCCGGGTGGCGGAGTTTCTCAACAACGTCATTCGCTTTCCCTGGAGGGAAAAAGCGCCCGACCTCATCCCCGGGGCCCGTGTTTTCCCGGGGCCCGTGTTGGCCGAGGCGCGTCAAAAAGTGTTGGCCGCGGTTCGGGCCTCCTTGGACGAAAGTCACAGCGGCTTGGAGGAAGCCAAATCCGAAATGCTCCAGTACGTCGTACAAATCCTGCAGCGGGAAACGGGCGAAGGGAAAAAAGTCGGATGGAACCTGTTGCTGGTGGGGCCGCCGGGCGTCGGAAAAACGACCCTGGTCCGGGCCTTTTCCCGCGCCCTGCAAAATCGCAAATTCGAAGTCGTCCCCCTGGGGGGCATGGACGACGAAGCCGAATTGGCGGGTCATCGCCGGACCTACATCGGAGCGCGCATGGGCAAATTGGCCCGGGCGCTTTTGGATTTGGGCATTTCCAACCCCATCATCGGCTTGGACGAAATCGATAAGTTGGGGGCCCGAAACGGCGACCCCCGGGCCTTTTTGCTTCAAGCATTGGATCCGGAGCAAAACAAGGATTTTCGTGACCGCTACTTGGGACCGGCGCCCCTGGACGGCGTCATTTTTGTGGCCACCTCCAATTCCCTCAACATCC
>DAOQNO010000177.1:0-3967 GCA_035332125.1 Elusimicrobiota bacterium
CCCCGGCAAAGGCGCGACGGTGTCGTTGTTCTTTCCCCTCCCCCGTTGAAAGCGGTTTCCGGACGAGGCTCTTCGTGAATCGGCCCGCGCGGACGGCCCGCGTCGGACGGCGCGCCCTCCTGGCCTTCTTAACGTTGACCCTCGGCGCCGGGCGTCGCCCCCATCGGTTGACCCCCCGGGAGTGGACCGCGCTCAAAGAAAGCGGGGCGTACCACACCGGCGAAGGTTGGGCGGAAATCCGCGGCGACCGCGGCGCCGCCCGGGAGGAGGCCCAAAGCCGGGCGCTCGCGGATTTGTCCCGCCACCTTCGGGTGGCGGTGCGGGCTTCGATGATCGATCGCCTGGGGCAATCGGCGGGTCGGACCGACGAGCGTCTGGAATCCCGCGTGGAATCCTACACGGAACTCGTTTTGAAACAACCCCTGGACCGGCGGGATGTTTTCCTCCATTTCCCCAAGAGCGGCATTGTCACCGCCGTCGTGGCCCTTTCCAAAAACCGTTACGCCGCCGCGGTGGACACCGACCTCGAGGCCAAAAAGGAGCGTCTGTTGGCCCTCTACCGTACGGGCCGGGAGGCGGAGGACGGCGGCCGTCCCGTGGACGCCCTGCGGTCCTACGCGCGGGCCCGCCGCGAGGCCCATTCCGCGCTGGACGGACTCCCCCTTATCCTTCCCGGGGATATTTTCGGGGAAGACCTTTTGGCGGTCCTCGACCGGCGAATCGCCGCCCTCCTCGGCGCCTGGACTTTGGATTGCGGAGACGGCCCCCGGGTTTACGACGGGGACGGCGCTCCGGTGACGCTGACGATCACCGGCCGCGGCGCGCCCGGCTCGCCCGCGCCTTTCCGGGATTTTCCTCTTCGGGCCGCCTGGTCCCACCGACCGAAATACCCCGTGGCCCGGGTTCGCACGGACGGGCGGGGCGCGGCCCGATTTTCCGTCCCCCTGGACGGATTCGTCGAAACCCCCCGCCTTCGGGTGGAACCCGATTGGGAGGATTTGAATATGATGCCTCCTCCGATGGGCCCCGCCTGCGAATCGGTGTTTCACCCCCGGCGTCGGATACGATTGGCGGTGACGGCCGGGTCCCCGGAGGCGGCGGAGCGGCTCGCGTCGGAGCTCGCCCGGACCCTGGGCGGCCTTCCTTGGACCGTTGAACGGGGCACGGTGCCCTTTCCCGGCGAAGCCCCGGGAACGACGATGTCGGCCGATTTCGGCTTGGAAATCCGGGCCGCGGAGACGCGGCAGAAGCACCCCACGGCGGATTTTTATTTTGTCCGCCTGACGGGGACCGCCCGCCTTTATGATTTTCGGGAAAACCGATGGGTGTTCCGGGAGTCGCTTCCCGAGGAACGGGGAGACGGCGCCTCTTTGGAAACCGCCCGCGGGACCGCCTGGACCCGGTGGGTCCCAAAGGTGACGGCGCGGGTTCGGGACCGATCCGCGCCCCTGCCGTGACCCCTCAGGCGGCCTGGCGCGCGTTTCGAACGGCCTGGGAAATTTGAACCTGAAGGTGCCCCAGCTCCCGGGACAGGAGCTCCACGTGTCCGTGCAGTCGGCGGCACCGGAAAAGGGCCAAAGCGATGTCCGGCCGGGTGTCCGCGGTGCCCACCCCCGCCCCCAGGGCGCGGGTTTCGGCCTGGCGCCGGAGCGTTTCGGCCTGGCTCAACTGACGGTGAAGGCGTTGGAGCTTCGGGTTGGGGGCGGCGGCGTCCGACTTCCGAAGAAGCGCCTCGCGCTCCTGCTTCGAAAAGGAGATCAACCGGCGCAGAAGCCGGGCCTGGGCCTGCAGACATTGCTCAAGGGAAGCCAGTTCGAATCGCATGGGGTTATCCTCCGGGAAAATTATTGGCCGGGGCCCGGGAAACTAAACGGCGAAGGACTTCGCACGCTTTTTGCAACTGGGAAGACGAGGAGGAACCCATGATTCGAGGCATCCAAGCCAACGCCCAGGCCATGAACGCCCTGATGCTTCAACAGGACGTGGAGGCCCACAATCTCGCCAATCAAAACACCACCGGGTTTAAAAGGGACCGGGTTCGTTTTGAACTTTTCAGTCAAATTCTTCGGGGGCAGGAAACCCTTTCCCCCAAACCGGTGGTCACCACCGAACGGACCCAGGGCGCCCTGACCCGGACGGATAACCCGCTGGATCTGGCCCTTCAGGGATCCGGGTGGTTTTCGGTGGAGACCCCCGAGGGGGTTCGCTACACCCGGGACGGATCCTTTAAATGGGACGCCGCCGGACGCCTGGTGGACGCCGAGGGCCACCCCGTGCAGGGAACCTCCGGCGCGTTGAAATTGGACCCGGAGGCCCCGGGCGCGGTGATGGTGGGGCGCGACGGCACCTTGACGGCCGGATCGACCCCCCTGGGCCGCCTGAAGATCACCCATTTCGCCCCCGACGCGCCCCTGGAACGGGGGAGCGGGGGCCGTTACGCCGCGGGCGATACGCCCGCCGTGGCCGGCGCCAGCGAGGTGTGGCAGGGGTATTTGGAGTCCTCCACGGTCAACCCCGTCGAGGGCATGGTGGAAATGATGAGCACCTTGCGTTTGTTCGAAGCCAACCAGAAGGCCTTCCGGGTGCAGGACGAATCCCTGAGCCGGGCCCTTCAGGAACTGGCGCGATAGTTTCGAAGGAGGAATCGCATGTTGCGCGCACTGTGGACGGCGGCCTCGGGGATGTCGGCTCAACAATTGAACGTGGACACCATCGCCAACAATTTGGCGAACGTGAACACCTCGGGATTCAAGAAACTGCGGGTGGATTACCAGGACCTTTATTACCAAACCCTCAAGGAACCGGGCGCCGCCGAAGAGGGCGGGGTCTCCCCGACGGGGCTGGAGGTCGGCATGGGAACCTACCCCGTGTCCACCCAGAAAATTTTCACCCCCGGGGACCTGGAGAACACCGAAAATCCCCTGGACCTCGCCATCGAGGGCGCCGGGTTCTTCCAAGTCTCCCTGCCCGACGGCAACAAAGCCTATTCCCGTTCCGGCACCTTCCGCCTGGACGCCGAAGGCCGCGTGGTCACCGCCGACGGCTACCTTTTGGAACCGGCCCTCACCGTGCCCGCCGACACGACGGAAATCACCGTCTCCCTGGACGGCACCGTATCGGCCAAATCCGCCGCGTCCCCGGTTCCGTCCGTCATCGGAAACCTCGAATTGGCGACGTTCTCCAACCCGCCGGGGCTCAAATCCCTCGGCCACAGCCTGTACGCCGAAACCGCGGCTTCCGGCGCGCCTCTGACGGGGACCCCCGGCGCCCAGGGCGTGGGATCCGTCCGCCAAGGCATGCTGGAGATGTCCAACGTCCGGGTCGTGGACGAAATGGTCAACATGATCACGGCCCAGCGGGCCTACGAATTAAGCTCCAAGGCCATTCAAACGGCGGACGAAATGATCCGTTTGTCGAACAATCTCCGTGGGTAAGGGAGCCGCTCTGCTCCTGGCCGCGGGACTGGCGGCGGTGACCGCCGTGGCCGGGGCCGCCCCCGACGACCCGATTCGGGCGGCCGCCGATCGGGCCCTGTCCCGGGCCTTTCCCCCGTCCTCGGGCGAATGGCGCTGGGAATTGATGGGACCGGCGCCGGCCCTTCCGGCGGACCTGGCCGGAAGCACCGCCCAGGCCGACCCCGTGGACCCGACGCCCCGCTCCCTGGTTTCCCTAACGGTGCGACTGGCCCGGGACGGCCGACACTTCCGGACGGTGCTCCTGTCCTATCGCCTGCATCGCGTGGCCACCGTTTGGGTCCTTCAAAAATCCGTGGCCGCCGGAACGCCCGTGTCGGCGGAGGATTTGACCCCGGAACGCCGGGAAATTTCCCCAACGGAAAACCCCCTTTCCCCCGAGAGGGTTCCCGACCATTGGTGGACGCGGCGGGCGCCGGCCGGAACCCCCCTCACGGCCGCGGCGGTTGCCCCGCGCCCCCTGGTAAAAAACGGTGAAACCGTTTCCGTCACGG
>DAOQNO010000178.1:0-3958 GCA_035332125.1 Elusimicrobiota bacterium
ACCAAACTGATCTTCATTATTTCGATGAAACTCATGTGCGGCATGGATGTCCTCCGGGGATGATGAAAATCATTTCGCGGCCGGTCCGAGGGCCGTCAACTGTTCCTGGGCGCGCCCGCGGCTTTCGGCGTCCGCCGCGTTCTTCACGACGTCTTTGTAAGCGGCGCCGGCCTGGGGCAATTTGCCCTGCAACACCAGGAGGTCCCCCCATTGAAGGAGGCCCGCGATGCGGTATGGATCGCTTTTGTTCGGAAGGGCCGCCAGGCTCTCGTAAGCCTTCTGCTCCTCGGGAGCGTTTTTGATTTCCCGGAAGACGCGGGCCACGTTGTAAAGGGCCTCGGGATACTCGGCCCGCTGGGGCGGCGTCTGGCGGTATATTTCGGCGGCTTTTTGCTCCTGGCCCAGTTTTTCCAAAAATTGACCCAATTGCAAGTAGGCGGTGCCGAGGTCTTCGGCGTTGGGGAAGGCCGTGGCGTAACTTTGCACCGCGTCGACGGCTTCGTCGACGTTCTGCGCTTGAATGTAGGACAAGGCGGAGTTCAGCGAGGCGTTTTGGGCCAGGGGATCCTTGGGGAAGGTTTGGGCGAAGAGCTCAAAGGTTTGGGCCGCCTCGGGGAATTGCTTCAAATTGTAACGGCTGACGGCCAGGTGGAACATGGCCAAATTGCGCTGGGCGTCGTCTTTGTAGGACTGTAAAAAGCCCTCGTAGGCGACGGCGGCTTCCTGGTATTTCTCCTCCAAAAAGAGGGCTTCCGAACGGTAAAAAGAGGCCTGGGGCGCCAGGGAGGACGTGGGGAAGTTGAAGATGATCTTTTCGAAAAGTTCCCGGGCCTTGGGGTAATCCTTTTCGTTGTAAAGCTTGGCCCCCTCTTCCCAGTAAACGTCCACCAGCACCGGGTTCTTGGTTTGTCCTTTCGTGAGCGCGTCGATGTCCTCGGGGGACTTGCCGGTTTTGTAGTAGGCCATTTGAAGAAGCTGCGCCACTTGGACGGACTGGGGATCCCGGGGGTATTTGGTCAGGAAATCCTTGTAGGTGTCGATGGCTTTGGTGAAATTCTTGTCGTTGTAATAGGCTTGACCGATTTGAAGCAGGGAATCCTTGGCGAAATCCGTCAACGGGTAATTTCGCATCAGGTCTTCGAACCCCGCGATGGCCTCGGAGAATTTGGCCAAATCGAACCACGTCTTGGAGGCCCGGAACAGGGCGTCGGGGGCCCGGGCGTCCTTGGGGAATTGACGGACGAGTTTCATCCAATTGTCGATGGCGTCGGTGTAGTAGGACGAGCGATACAAGGCCACCCCGCCTTGAAAGAGGGCGAAGGGCAGTTTTTCGTTTTTCGGGTCCACCTGTTCCATTTGGCGGTAAAAGCCCGCGGCCTTCTCGTATTTCTTCGCGTTGAAGGAAATGTTCGCCATGTCCAAGGTCAATTTGCCCATGAGGGCCCGATCGCCGATGTCGCTGGCGTTCTGGTAAGCCCGTTGAAGAATGGGGAGGGCGGTTTCGGAGCTTTTTCCCAGGGCGCTCGCCAGGGCCTGGGCTCGAAGGGCCTGGGGCAGCCAGGGGTGGCGCGGCGGGGCGACTTTGGCGAATTCCTTGAACAGGCTTTCGGCCTCGTCCCCGTGGCGCAATTTCAAATGGGCCTGGGCCAGCCAATAGAGCGTTTCCGGGTAATGGTTTCGAACGCCGTTGTCGATGGATTCCCAAAGACTGTTGACCTGGGTGGTGACCGCCTTGAATTGACCGGCGCGGTAGTAATTCATGGCGGCCAATTGGGTGGCTTTGGCGGCGTAGGGCGTGGCCGGAAAGTTTTCGACGACCAGCTGATAACTCGCGAAGGCCTCGGGCAATTTCCCCAACTTGTTAAAGGCGTAGCCCTGCACCAAAAGAGCCCGGGGGGTCAAATCGGCGTCCAGTTGGGTGCTCAGAAAATCGTTGGCCAGATCGATGGCCTTCTTGTAATCCCCCTGGGCGGTATAACCCCAAATGAGCCGGTACATGTTGTCCACGGATTTTCGCTTGGTTTTTTGGGTCGATTCCAAAATGTCGATCAATCGGGTCACCTTCTTTTGTTCGGCCAGGGCTTCGGAGAGCAAGTAGGTGATGTTGGACAGCAACATGGGGTCTTTGTTGTCGTCCGCCAGGATCGTGAGTTTTTCCTCGGCCGCCTTGAAATTGTTTTGTTGCATGTCGACGCAGGCCATCCGGTAGTAGGCGAGGGTTTCCCATTGGTCCGAGGGGCGGTCCCGGTAGATGTTCTGGAAGGTTTGGGCCGCGAGATTAAAATCCTTCTGTTGGTAAAAGGTTTCCCCCACCTCGAAGCGGGCGCGGTTCGCCCAAATGGATTCCGGATGGTCTTCGGTGATTCGGCGGAAAACGGCGGTGGCTTCCGGCACGCGCTTGAGTTCCCGGTAGCAGAGGCCGGCGAAATAAAGGCTGGCCGGGTTCCCTTCGTCCTTCAAAAAGTAATCCAGGGCCCCCTCGTATTTGCGCACCTCCCATTGAATCAGCCCGAGGGGAAACATGTAGCGGGGGTGGATTTTGTAGGAGGGATAGAAAGCGATCAGTTCCTGGAAGTGAACGAAGGCTTTTTCCCGCTCTCCCTTCGCCACGCAGGCGAGGGCCAGGCCGATGGTGGCCTCCGGAAGAATCGAACGCACGGCGGACTGGGCGGCCGCGGTGTAAAAACCGCTGGCCGCCGCGAATTGGGCCATGCGCATGTTGCAGTCGGCCAATTTGATCAAGACGCTGGCCCGGAAAAATTCGTCGGCCTGGGGCACTTGGACGATGGTTTGAAGGATTTCCGCGGCCTCGTCCCATTTCCCCTGGGCCATGTAGGCGTCGGCGACGGCGTATTGGGTGCGGAGGCCTTCAATGCCCGGGGCGTTTTTTTGGACGAAGGTCAGGTAATTTTGGAGGGATTCGGCCGGTTGGTCGGGTTTGAATTTAAATTGAAAATACCGGATGGGTTCCGATTCCTTGGCCGAGACCGGCGTGGAGGACAACGGAAGGATTCCGGAAACGGCCAAGGCCAAACAACGGAAAAACGCGGGCCCGATCCACCGCGGGACGGAGGCGTTCACTGAGATGTAATCGTTGGCGGAAGCCATTCTCTTAATTATAGGGTCCGAGGGGCGAATTTGCAATACCGTTACAGAATTTTTTCAGGAGCGGGCGGTTACTTGGAGGGCGGGGCGACGCGAAGCAAAGATCGCCCCTTCTCGTCGCTTCGGCGTTGGTTCGGATCGCGGACGGTTTTCCCATCCACCACGAAATTATAGGCGTGGTCCCCGGGGGCGATGTCCACGACGAGAGTCCAGAGTCCCGAGGCGGATTTTCGGAAGGCGGTCGGGGTCCAATTGTTGAAGGTTCCGGTGAGAAAGACCTTCTTCGCGACGGAATTACGATATCGGAAGGCCACCCGGGCGGCGTGAACGGGGGCCGTCGACAGGGCCACCGCCGGGGCCGTTGACGCCGCGGAAACGGGCACGGTCGAGGTGGAAGGCGCCGGAATCGTCGCTTCCGCCGTGGCGGTGGAGAGCGCCGTCGTCTCCGTCGGGACCGCCGGGGCGGTGGAGGTTTCCACGGCGGGCGTTTCCACCGGGGAGGCCGGCGGCGGCGCGACGGCGGCCGTTGGCAAAGAGGTTTTCAACTCCCCGTAACGCTCAAAGGCCCGATAGCCGGCCCCGCCCATCAAAACAAGATCCAACAGCATTAAAAGAAGGATTCGGGAGCGCGTCATGCGGGCGGGGTTCCGGGGGATTCGGCCAGATGCTCGAGGATTTTTTGAAGGCCGTAGACTTTTTCCTTAAAGGCGTGAAATTCGGCCGGGTCGATCCCGCCGGCGGACGCCGGGCCGGATTCCCCCGTCGCCGGGGCGGCGGGCGCCGGGGCCTGGGCCACCGTTTTCGCCAGTTCGTCGATTTTCTTCGACAATTCGCCGATTTCCTCAAGGCGTTT
>DAOQNO010000179.1:0-3934 GCA_035332125.1 Elusimicrobiota bacterium
CACGAGGGCGTCCGCCGGGTCCAACAGAGCCACTTTGACCCGGGCTTCGGAGGGTTTTAGGCGGAGGGTGTGCTCCATTTCCCGAACCGTGTCGATTTTGATGGATTTTTGTTTCTCCAGGGGCTCCTTCAGAAGGGCCGCCTGTCGCTCAAAGTCAACGGAAAGGAGATCGGGGTGGCCGCCCGCCACGGCCTTACGGCAGCCCACGCATTGACCGCAGGCTTGGACCGGGGAAACCGGGGCTTCGCACAACAAAATTTGGGCCCAGAGCCGGGCGGCCTTGGCTTTGCCGACGCCTTCCGGGCCAACGAAGAGATAGGCGTGGGGAACGCGGCTTGACGTCAAGGCCGAGGCCAAGACGCCCAGGGCGGCCTCCTGCCCGCGAACGTCCGAGAGAGTCCCAATCGATTCCTGGCTCATCAAAAGTCCTTTAACCTCTTTTCGGTCGACCGTTGGATCTCCCGGCGCACGGACTCCAGGGGCCCCCAGGGGACGGCAACGATTCGACGGGGGTGTTGCCGGGCCAGGGCCCGGTAGCCGGCCCGCACGCGCTCGTGGAAAGCCAGGGGCTCCCGTTCCAGCCGGTCGCCGGCCAAACGGCGCCCGCCTTTGGAAATCGTTTTGGTGAGGGATCGGGCGGCCCGAAGGCCGCGATCCACGGGAACATCCAGGAGAAACGTCAGATTCGGCGCCAGGCCGCCGGTGGCCGTATCGTTCAATCGGGCGATTTGGCGGCGGTCCAACCCCCGGCCGAACCCCTGGTAGGCGACGGTCGCGTCGGTGTAGCGTTCGCACACGACCACCGCCCCCCGGTCCAGAGCGGGACGAATAATTTCGGCCACGTGCTGGGCCCGGGCCGCTTCGTAGAGGAGGAGTTCGGTCATGGGCGCGACCCGGCCGCCGGGCCGCAACAGGATCCGGCGTACGGCCTCGGCGATGGTGGTGCCCCCGGGTTCCCGGGTGTGGACCACCCGCCGACCCGCGCGGCGGAGGGATTGGACCAGAAGGCGGGCTTGCGTGCTTTTACCCGAACCTTCGCCGCCTTCCAGGGTGATGAAAAAACCGTGTTTCACGGAAATTCTCCCGTTGCCCCGGGCGGAGCCCGAAGAAAGTCCGCCTTTCCTCCTTGGCCGTCAATGGACTCGGGCAAGGGACGACCCGCGATAGGGGGGCCGTTATCGACGGTGGGAATCTACCATATCCCGGAGGGAGGGTCAAAAAGCCGCGGGGCGCGGCGGGGAATTACATCCAGGTGGCGGTGCTTGGACGGACCTCGTCCCAGGACTGCCGAACGAGCACCACGTTCAGCACCGGGACGTTGGGTAGATTGCCGAGGTAAAACACGTAGGTGCGTTCGCTGGAGGTCGTGGTGACGTTCCCGACGACCCAGATGCTTCCCGCGTGGTCGTAGGGCGCGGTGATGGACAGGTTGCCGCCCACATACAGAAACCCGAGGATGCCCACGTCGGAGTAGGCGCCCGAGGCCGGGCCGCCGGTCCAGGTCTGCGTGCCCAGGCCGAAAGTCGCGGCTTGGGATTGGAAACCGGTGTCCCCGGGGTATTGATTGGCGGCGGCGGTATCGATCGCGGCGTACTCGCGCCAAGCCCCTGACGGAATGGCCACCGTGGAAACCAGGTTGTCTTCATCGGCGATGGTCAGGTTGCCCCGGACGATCATCGTGCCTTTGATGCCGTTGCTGTGGCCGGTGAGCGTCCCTTTTCCGGTCAAAAGCACGTCGTAGTTGGAGTCCCAGTACCAGATCAAATTGTCTTTGGAGCGCGGATGGTGGTTCGAGTCGTGGAAGTGGCAGACGGTGGCGCTGTAGTGGGACGCCGCAGTGGCGCCGCCGCTTCGACAGTTGTTGTGACTCCCCACGGTCCAGCCGACGCACTTGCCCGAGCCGGAGGTGTTGTCGTTGGTCCGGTAATTCAGAGTGCTGTTCACGGACGCCGAGGCCCTCATGGTCGTAAAATCCAGGACGGGGAGGTCCGGGCAGGGGTAATCGGACCACCATTCCAGGTTGTCGGTGTTGGGGGGGTTCAAGCCGTTGGTGTCGCGGTTGTTGCCGACCCCGCCCGTTTTTTGCACAACCTGTTTGGAGAACTTTCGCGGGAAATATTCGCCGGCGGCGGTGCCCGAGATGTTGATGTTCCCGTGGGCCATGACGGGGCCCCAATGGGCCGCGAAGTCGTCCGAATAGCCGATGGAACCTCCCGTAAACACCCCCCCCGGAAACGCCATGTTTTGGAAGGAGGCCCGGATAGCCCGGACTTGGCCCGTGTTCACGTCCTTGGCTTCGGCAACGACGGTCACTTGCTGGGCCGAGGGCCCGCTCGAAAACCGAATGCGGTAATTGATGCCCGGAAGGTCGGTGTAGGTCGTGTCGAAATCGTACCCCGCAATGACCGCTCCCGTGCTCGCTTGGGCCCAGGTGGAGGTGGAACTCTTCAGTTTCCAAACGCCCCGGTCGATGGCGCCGTCGGCCCCGTTGAACGCCACCATGGTCATTTGGTCCCGGGTGGACCATTTGGACTCGTTTTTCCCCCACTGCACCATGAGCGGGACAAAAATGAGGAGGACCGCCACGACGACAAAAGCGCCGATCAGGACCTGGCCGGATTCTTTTCGACTTGAATTTGAATGATGGACCATGGATTGGGCCTTTTTCCCCCGATTGCTCTCCATTAGTTTAACCCCCGACAAGCGTTCTTTCAAGGTCCGTCAGTCCATGATTCGAATGCGTTCGGACGCCACGTGGAGCGCCTTTTTCCGCCCCTCGTAAATGACCTCCTCCAAAGTCATCGATATCGACACGATGGACATGTCGCTGGTCCGGGGAAAGAAAAAATTAAGAAACCGCACATGGGTCGATAAGGTCGAAGTGCTGGTGCCGATTTGGAAGAGATTGGTGCCGCTTTGATAATACGTCAACGCCCGGCCGTCCACCGTCGTGAAGCGGATGCGGGAATAGTAGGGTTGTCCCGTCACGTTATCGAGGCGGATGGTCAATGATTGGGCCTGGCGGAGATTTTTCGATATGGTCGTCATGGCCGACCGGGCCTCGCGCTGGATGTTGACCCGGGCGCGATTGAGGATGAAGAAACGCTGGGTTTGGATAATGAGCGGAGCGACCATCGCGATCAGCATCCCGATGATGGACACCACGATCATCATTTCAACGAGGGTGTACCCCCGAGTCGTCCGACTCGGGAGCGGCGCTCTACCAGGCAAAGTTGACACCCGTTTTCGTTTGGCCGGGCAGGATCTGCACGCTGGCGCTGCTGGCCGTCAACGTGCTCCAGGTGCCGGTCGCGTTTCGTACCGGGTAGAACGCGTAGATTCGGAAGTTGGTCGTGGTGCTCCCCTTGACTTCCAGGGCGTAGGTGCCGTCTTCGTAACTGGCGCCGACGTAGTAGGGGATGCCGGTCATGCTCGCGCTGCTCAGGGCCGGGGGCGCTCCAACGATGGCGGTGGACACGACGATCATGACCCCCGTCTTGATCGGACTTCCCGATTCCGTCACGCTCCCGCGCACGTAACCGGCCGCTCCGACCACCGTGAACGAACCGACCCACAAGGAGGTGCCCACCGTCACCGTCGTGGACACCGACAACGGCGCGGACGCCTCGCCGGACCCCAGGGCGGCCTCGATCACGTAGGCGCCCGTGGACATGTTGTTCATGGTGAAGCGGCCGTCGTTTCCGGTGACCACCGTCGTTTCCACGAGGCCGGCCGCGTTGGTCGCGGTCATGGCGATGCCCGGCAAAGCGTTCGTGCCGTCGCGCGAGACGAACCCCCGAAGGGAGCCCGCTTGGGAAAGGATGAAATCCACCCCGCTGGTCACCTGCCCCGCGTTGACGTTGACCCCGGTTTGGACGGCGCTAACGTAATTGGCGTTGGCGTTGTTGGCGTTGGCCGTCATGTTATAGATGCC
>DAOQNO010000180.1:0-3863 GCA_035332125.1 Elusimicrobiota bacterium
GGTGCACCACACCGGCAGTGCGACCGTCTATTCCGGCCCGCGGGAACGGTGCGAAGCGGTGGCCGCCGTGTTGGAAGACATCCGATTGCGGGTGCAGGTCGCCCAGTGACATCGAGGAATCCCGGGAGGTTTTAATGTTCGGGAGGAAAACCATGGTACGCAAGAAGAAGGCAACGCCGGCGCGTTCGTCCGAACCCGCCGGGGCGGGGCCGTCGATCACGGACGAGGCCGCGAAGGCCTACGTCGCCGTCGACTATCCCCAGGAAGGCGAGATCGTGACCAGCGCGTCGTACACGATCCGTCTGACGACGAGCGCCCACGCGGGGGTCGAGTTGTCCATCGACGGGAAAGAGTTCCAGCCCGCCCGCGAGAGCGTGGGGCATTGGTGGCTCGACTGGTCCGGTTACGGATCCGGCCCCCACGCCATCGTCGCCCGCATCGCCGTGGGGAAACGCGCTTTGAAATCCAAAGCGCGGTCCTTCACGGTCCTTATTTAACCGGCCCGCTTCGTTCGTGTCGAAGCCCCGGCGGTCGCGGTTCGGGCGACGCCCCGCGCCGTGACCCTCCCTGTCCGGGGGCGCCCCGCCCCCCGCGGCTCGTCCTGCGCCCTGCCCGCGGATTTTTGGGCCGAAGCCGCCCGCTGGATCGCCCATAACACCGTCACCTCCCGCTCCAACCTCCCTTTTCTCCGACGTCTCCGGAGTCTTTTTGCCGCCCTGGGGTTCCGCACGCGATTGGACCTGTATCGGGAGGGGACGGCCTCCTTTGGGAATTTGATTTTGTCCCGGGGCCCCCGCCGGGGCCGCCCGCTCCTCCTGAACACCCACTCCGACACGGTCCCCCCCGGTCCCGCCGCAGGGTGGACCCGGGGCGGAAACCCCTTTCGGTTGGTTCGCCGCAGCGGCCTTTTGACGGGTTTGGGGGTGGCCGACGTAAAACTCAACCTCCTGTGCCAATGGGAAGCTTTTCGTCGGCTGGGGCCGGTCGGCTTCGACCGCCCCGTCGCGTTGGCGGTCACCTACGGCGAAGAGCGGGGTTTGCGGGGGGCGCGCCGGTTGATTGGATCGTGGCGGGGCGCCAAACCGGACCTTGTGTTGGTCGGAGAACCCTCCTTGGGGCGGCCCATTCATCGCCATCGCGGTTACCTTGTCTTTGAAGCGCGGGTGCCGAAAATAAGGGCGGCGGTCGGGGGAACGCCCCGAACACGGACGTTTCGCGGACGCGCCGCCCACTCGAGCACGCCGCGTTTAGGTCGAAACGCCTTGACCGAGGCGCTGGGCGCCCTCGGTCGATGGACGAAGGAGGGGAAGTCGCCCCGGGTTCTTTCCTGGACGGGGGGGACCGCGGCGAATCAAGTCCCCGCCGAATCGATCCTGCGCTGGGTTTTTGACGAACGCCGCGAGGGGGGAGGAACGCCCCGTTGGGTCGTTGACTGGGCCGCCTTCGCCGGGGCCCGGGGTCGCTTGGCGAAGGGCCTTCCCCGGGGATGTTCTTTCAATTTCGGCGTTCTTCGGGAGGACGCCCGAGACTCGATTCTCACCTTCGACGTTCGGTTTCCGGCGGGGGAGTCCTCCCGTCGCGTCCAACGAACGGTCCGACGCCTCTGGGGGCGTCTGCCGGTCCCCCGCCTCTTGATCGACGATCCCGCTCTCTCGACCCCTCCCGGATCGCCGCCCCTGCGCCGGGTGGACCGGGCCCTGGCCGACGCGGGCCTGCCCCGTCGTTGGGCGGAAAAAAAGACCTGCACCGAGGCCGGCCTTTACAGCGCCTGGGGCGTCCCCGCCGTTGTTTGGGGCCCCGGCCGGTCGACCGGCAATGTCCACCGCCCCGACGAATCCATTGCCGAGCGGGACCTTGCCAAGGCCGTGGATTTTTACGAAGCTCTTTTACGGCGATGGATCCAAAAAAACCAAGAAAAAGCCCCGTGACCGCCCCGTCGAATTTTGTCCTTCGAAGCGCGCGTCCCGACGATTTGGACGACGTTTATCGGTTGGCCCGCCATTTGGATTCTTACAATTTGCCGGCGGACCGGTCCCGTCTGCGGGTCCTGTTGGCCGATTCCGTCCGCTCCTTCGCCGGGCGCCCGCCGTCCCACCCCCGGGAAAAATTCCTGTTCCTGCTGGAGGACCGAACCCTGGGCCGGGTTGTCGGATCCTCCCTCGTGATTGCCCAACACGGAACGCCGGGACTCCCCCACCTTTTCCTTCAATCCTTCGTCGAGCGCCGCCGGAGCCGCACCTTGGGCCGGTCGGTGGACCACCGGTGCTTGAAATTGGGTTGGACCGACCGGGGGCCCACGGAATTGGGCGGCTTGGTTCTCCTGCCCTCCCACCGGGGCCGGCCGGAAAAATTGGGCCATTGGCTTTCCTACGTTCGGTTGTTGTTCATCGCGGCCCGCCGGCGGCGCTTCCGCCCCCGGTTGCTGGCCGAATACCTTCCCGCCTTCGCCAAAAACGGCGTCAGCCCCTTTTGGGAATACTTCGGGAAAAAATTCACCGGGTTGGATTACCGAACGGCGGACCGGCTGAGCATCGACAACAAGGAATTCATCGTGTCCCTCTTTCCCTCCGGCACCCTCTACCAGGATTTTTTTCCGGAGGAGGTCGTTCGCTATCTGGGACAGGTGGGAAATCCCTCCCTGCCGGCGGCCCAACTGCTCCGCAAGGCGGGCTTCGCCTACTGCTCCCAAATCGAACCCTTTGACGGCGGCCCCTATTTTGAAGCCGACACCGACCGCGTGCCGTTGGTGCGCCGGGCCCGGCGGACGGCTTGGGCGGTAAATTCGACCCCGGCCGAAACCCGGCGCCTGGTGTTGGTGGATCGGGGGGGCGAGGTCCGGGCCCGGATGGCCCCCGCCGCCTTGGGCGGCGGACGACTTCGGCTTCCCCCCACCGCGGCGGCGTCTCTCGACCTCCGCCCCGGGGAAACGGTCTGGTCCGTGGGGGTCGATCGATGAAGCGCGATTTCGGCCCCCTGAGTTTTCGCGGGGCCTACGTTCGGGGCCGTTTTGTTCCTCCCACGGAGGGCGATCGCTTCTTGAGCGAGGACCCGGGCGACGCGGCCCGTCCCGTGGGCGAAGCCCGGGGGTCGACCTTGTTGGTGGCCGACGCCGTGGCCGCCGCGCGGTCCGCGGCGCCCGCCTGGCGGGAGGAGTCCCTCGCCCAGCGGATCGCGATTCTTCGTCGTTATCAAAAGAAACTCGCGGGGCACGGCGACCGGCTGGCCTGGGTCATGTCCCGGGAAACCGGCAAACCCCTTCAGGAATCCCGGGACGAGGTGGCGGCCATGGTCGCCAAGGTGGATTTGACCGTGACCAGGGGTCTGCCGCTCGTGGCCGACCGTCGCGCCCCTTTGGACGGCGGGTCCCGAAGCGTCCTTCGTTACCGTCCCCGGGGCGTGGTGGGCGTCATCGGTCCCTTCAACGTCCCCGGCCATTTGCCCAACGGTCAAATCGTCCCGGCGCTCCTGACCGGGAACACCGTCGTGTTCAAGCCGTCGGAATTCACGCCCTTCGTGGGCCAGGTCCTGGCGGAGTTGTTCGACGAAGCGGGATTTCCGCCCGGGGTGTTCAACCTCGTTCAAGGCGGGGGCGAGGTGGGCGCGGCCCTGGCCGCCGAGCCCGGCGTGAACGCCCTGTTTTTCACCGGTTCCGCCGCCACGGGCGAAAAAGTCCGCGCCCTGAGCGACCGATGCCCCGATCGTTTGCTCGCCTTGGAACTGGGCGGCAAGAACGCGGCGCTGATCCTCCCCGACGCGCCGTGGGAGGCCGCCCTGGGGCAGGTGGTGCACGGCGCCTTTGCCACCGCGGGCCAGCGTTGTTCGTCCACCAGCCGTTTGTTCGTCCACAAAAAAATCGCCCGCCG
>DAOQNO010000181.1:0-3861 GCA_035332125.1 Elusimicrobiota bacterium
CCTCGGCCCCAAAAACGGGATCGCCTTTATCGCCGTGGGGTCCCGGCGCGTTCTCGTGGGTTTCGGGGAACAAGGGGTGCGTCCCCTCGCTCGCTGGGAGGAAAAGGCGGGCCCGGCGCCGGCCGGGGCCTGGACCCCGGTCTTACGCGGCGCCCTTCCGAACGCGCTTTTCCATGAAAGCTAAAGCCCTTCCCTGGGTCCTGCCGATCCTTCTGGCGGCGGGTCCGGTCTTGGCGGCGGCCGGGCCGGCGGACGGCCTTCTCCGTTCCCTGGGCGAACCCAAGCGACTGTCCTCGGCCATGGAGACCGTCGTCGTATTGACGATCCTTTCCTTGATTCCCACGGTGTTGATTCTCACCACGTGCTTTCTCCGCTTCTCGCTCGTTTTGGGATTCGCCCGGCAAGCCCTCAGCCTCCAGCAAACCCCGCCCAACCATGTCTTGATCAGTCTCGCCATGGTCCTGACGTTTTTCGTCATGGGATCGACGCTAAAAACCATCAACGACACTGCGGTACAACCTTACCGCCAGGGAAAGCTCGCCTTTGAGAAGGCTCTGGAAATAGGGGCCCAGCCGCTCCGGGAGTTTTTATTGAAACAAACCCGACGTCGGGAACTGTCGCTGGCGGTCCGCCTGGCGCGCCTGGAACCCAAAACCGAAGCGGACGTCCCCTTTCACGTGTTGACCACGGCCTACGTGCTGAGCGAACTCAAAACCGCTTTTCAAATGGGGTTTCTCCTTTTCATCCCCTTTCTGGTCATTGATTTGGGGGTGTCCAGCGTGTTGATGTCTTTGGGGATGATGATGGTTCCGCCCAACATGGTCGCCCTTCCTTTGAAACTCCTGCTCTTTGTGATGGTCGACGGATGGTCCCTGTTGGTGCAGGGGCTTGTCGAGAGCGTTCGGTGATCCGGTGAACGCCGACGTCGTCGCCTCCCTCCTGCGGGACGCCTTTTGGACCGTGCTCCTGGCGGCCGGGCCGGTGTTGGCCGTGGCCCTGGCCGCGGGCATTGTGGTGGGTCTGTTCCAAGCGGCGACTCAAATTCACGAGATGACGCTGGTGTTCGTCCCCAAATTGTTGCTGGTGGCCTTGGTGACCGCCGTTCTGGGACACTGGCAGTGGGCCGCCCTGGTTCGTTTCGCCGAGCGCATGATCACCGCCCTTCCCCAAGCCGCCCGCTAAGACCGTGACGTTTCCCGATCCGGTGAAGTTCCTGTTTGTTTTCGCCCGAATTCTCGGGCTCTTTGCCGTGGCACCGCCCTGGGCCGGGCGCGGCGTTCCCGTGGCCCGTTTGGGCGCCGCCCTGGGGGTGAGCGTATTGGTCGTGTCCTGGGCCGGCGGGGGGCCGCCGGCGGCGACCGACGCCTGGGGCGTGGGACTCGGCGTAATATCGGAAACCGGCGTCGGGGCGGCCCTGGGGGGGCTTCTGGCGCTTTTCTTTTCGGCCTACCAAACCGCCGGGCATTTGATCGGGAATCAGATGGGATTCGGTTGGGCGGGATTTTACGATCCCCGGACGAACGAATCCGTGGACGACCTGGCGGAACTCTACCACCGACTGGCGCTCCTGCTCTTTTTTATTTTGGACGGGCCCTGGCGGCTGTTGAAATTGACGGTCTGGAGCTTTGAAAAAATAGCGCCGGGGCAGGCCCTTTGGACGGGTCGGCTTGCCGGCGTGTGGGTGGAAAGCGTGGGCCGTTCCATGGCCCTGGCGGCGGCCGCCGCGGCACCAACGGTGGGGGCCCTTTGGTTGGCTTCGCTGTTGGTGGGTTTCCTCGTCCGGGCGGCGCCCCAGATGAATCTGGCGGCCGTCGATTTTCCCGCCCGGGCCTTGATCGGGTTCGCCTCCCTGTGGGTGGGGGGCGCGGCTTTGATCCGTTTTTTTCCGGGAACGGCCGCCACCGCTTTTGATCAATTGTCCCTTTTTCTAAAAAGCCTGGGGGGGTAATCCGTGGCCCCCGGGTCCGATCAGAAAACCGAAAAGCCCTCTCCCCATAAACTTCAAAAGGCCCGACGGCAGGGGCAAATCGCCCAGAGCCGGGAAATCCCGGCCGTGGCCGCTTTGGTCGGGGCGGCGGCCGTGTTGATCGCGCAGGGAGGGCAATGGGCCTCCCGGTGGGGGGGGCTGTGGAGGGAGACCGTGGCCCTGGCGGGAAAAACCGCGGGGGAAAGCGTGCCGCTCCAGGCCGCGGCGATTTTGGCCCTCAAAGGCGGGGCCGCCCTCATTCTTCCCGTGTTGGCCGCGGCCGTTTTAAGCGCCCTGGCGCTGGGCGCCGTTCAAACCCGGGGCCTGTTCGCCCCGTCCCTCCTGAAATTCGACTGGTCCCGCTCCAATCCGTTGTCCGGCGCGGGCCGCCTGCTCAGCCCCCGAAACGGCGCGGACGCGCTGAAAATGTTTTTGAAAGCCGCGGGGTTTGCCTTGATCGCGGGCCGGGCGGTGTGGTCCCTGGCGGTGCAATCGCCTGCGGAACTCGCCCGGGGCCTGCCCGCCATGGCCGCCCAGGTGGGGAGGGGTTTTTCGGAGGTTCTGTGGGACGCGATCCTCTTTTTTTCGGCCTTGGCGGCTTGGGATTATTACCGCCAACACCGCCGCTGGGAAGCCGACCTCCGCATGAGCAAGCAGGAATTAAAGGAAGAGCACCGGGAAATGGAAGGGAACCCGCAAATAAAATCCCGCTTGAAAAGTTTGCGCAAAAAATGGGCCTCCCGCCGCATGATGAGCCAGGTGCCAAAGGCCGACGTGGTGGTCACCAATCCAACCCACCTGGCCGTGGCCCTGCGTTATCGACCCCGAACCAGCGCGCCGGAAGTCGTGGCCAAAGGGGCCGATTTGGTGGCTCAACGAATTCGGGAACTCGCCCGGGCCCACGGGGTGCCGCTTCTCGAAAACAAGCCCTTGGCACAACTCTTGTATCAGAAAGTGGATGTGGGGAGCCCCGTTCCCGTGGCCCTCTACCAGGCGGTGGCCGAGGTCCTGGCCTACGTGTATCGCCTGAAGAACCCCCGGAGGTAAGGCGTGGCCGAACCGATGATTCAAAAGCGCACCTTGGACGTCCTGACCGCCTTCGGCATTCTGGGCGTTCTGGCCACCATGATTTTGCCCCTGCCGACCTGGCTGCTCAGTTTCTTGCTGATCCTCAATCTGGCCATGTCCGTCACCGTGCTGCTGGTCGTGTTGAACATCCGTGAAATCCTCGATTTCTCCATCTTCCCCTCGGTCCTCCTGGGCCTGACGCTCTTTCGGCTCGCGTTGAACGTCGCCTCCACCAAACGCATTTTAATGTCCGGGGACGCCGGCGCCGTCATCGAAGCCTTCGGCCAAATCGTGGTCCGGGGGGACGCGGTGGTCGGGTTCGTCGTGTTTCTCATTTTGGTGGTCGTGCAGTTTATGGTCATCACCAAGGGCGCCGAGCGGGTTTCGGAAGTCGCGGCCCGTTTCACCCTCGACGCTCTTCCCGGGAAACAAATGGCCATCGACGCCGAGTTGAACGCCGGGTTGATCGACGAAAAAACGGCCACCCAGCGGCGACAAAACATCCAACGGGAAGCCGATTTCTACGGCGCCATGGACGGCGCCTCCAAATTCGTCCGGGGCGACGCCATCGCGGCCATTATGATCGTGGGGATCAATATTTTGGGGGGCGCCGTGCTGGGTTTCTGGCGTCGCCATATGGAGCTGGCCGACGTGTTGCGAACCTACACGGTCCTCTCCATCGGCGACGGGCTGGTCCATCAGATTCCGGCGCTCATCGTGTCCACCGCGTCCGGGGTCCTGGTGACCCGGTCGGCGACCCAATCGCCTCTCGGCCAGGAATGGGCCCGGCAAATAGCCGCCAACCCCCGCGCCCTGGGCATGGCGGG
>DAOQNO010000182.1:0-3825 GCA_035332125.1 Elusimicrobiota bacterium
CGACGTGACCCTGAAGCGCGCCCGGGTCCGGGCCCTGTTGCCGGACGTGGAAATCGTCGAAGCGGACATCGCGGACCGCCGCGCCCTGGAGCCGATTTTCGCCCGCCACCGGTTCGACCAAATTTGCCATCTGGCGGCCCAGGCCGGCGTCCGCCATTCGCTCAAAGATCCCTACGCGTATGAAAGCGCCAACGGCCTGGGAACGCTCAATCTGTTGGAGTTCGCGCGGCACGGCGGACGCCCCGCGTTCGTGTTCGCCTCCTCCTCCTCGGTCTACGGGGGAAACACGAAAATCCCCTTTTCCGTGGACGACCCGGTGGATCGGCCCGTTTCCCTCTACGCCGCCACGAAGCGGTCCAACGAACTCACGGCCCACGCCTATCACCATCTGTTCGGTTTGCGGTGCACCGCCCTTCGGTTCTTCACGGTCTACGGTCCCTGGGGCCGCCCCGACATGGCGCTCTTCGGGTTCACGAAGAACATCCTGGAGGGAAAACCCATCGACGTGTACAATCACGGCGACATGCGCCGGGATTTTACGTTTATCACCGACATCGTCGACGGGGTCGTCGCCGCCCTGGAACGGGAATACGACTACGCGATCTTCAACCTCGGCCACTCCGATCCCGTGCCCCTGACTCGATTTATCGAGCTGATCGAAAAGGCGGTGGGCCGTCCGGCGAAAAAAAATCTTCTGCCCCTCCAGCCCGGGGACGTTCCGGCCACCTGGGCCGACATCGCCAAGTCCACGGAACGCTTGGGTTTTCGGCCCCGGGTTTCCATCGAAGAGGGGATCCGCCAATTTGTGGATTGGTATCGAACCTATTACCAGACCCCCTAGCTTTTACAACAACGTTACATACTGTTAAAGCGCTCTCCCCCGTCGAACCCCTAGAATCATCTCAGGACATGGACCGCCTGGGATCGTTTCCGAAAAACGCCTTGAAGTCGAAATTTGCCGCGTTCGTGGCGGTGTGCTACGCCGCCACGAACGTGCTGTGGGCCACCGCGCCCGAAGCGGCTTTCTGGTCCGAACGACGCCGGGCTCTTCGACGGGAACGGCCGACGCTCCTGGCGTCGGCGACGCCCGTCGGGGCCGATCCGGCGGGCGCGCTCGGGGGACTCCCCCTTCCCGCCGCCCTTCCTCCGGAAGCCGTCGCCCGACTTCCGGCCGAATTCCAAGAGCGCCACGCCGGACTGTGGGCGGCCCTGTCTCCGGACCGGGGCACCGTGCGCTCGATCGAACTCGGCGCCTCCACCGCCCCCGTGGTCGTTTTCGTTCAAGACCTCCATCAAAACACCGACGCCCAGCAAAACATCGGCGCCGTCGTCCGCGCCCTCTCCGACGCCCGAGCCGTGGACCTGGTGGCCCTGGAAGGGGCTTTTGGTCCCATGGATTTTGGGCGTCTGCAATCCCACCCGAATCGCGCGAGCGTCCGCGCCGTCGCCGACGCGCTCCTGTCCCTCCAAAAGATTTCCGGCCCCGTTCACGCGGTCTGGACCCTGGGCCCCGGGGCCCCGCCCGTCGTCGGGGTGGACGACCCCGCTCACCACCGCGCCAACATCGAGGCGTACCGGCAATCCGTCCGCGTGGCCCAGGATGTTCGGCGAAATCTCGCCCGGGTCGAGGCGACGCTCGAGGCCCGCAAGGCGGCGGAATTGTCGCCGGTCCTCGGGGCCTTGGACCGGGCCCGGGCGGACCGGGAGGCCGGTCGACTGTCGGTGGGGGATTACGTGGAACGGTTGGCCGCTTCGGCGCCGGACGCCGTGTCCCCGGTGGTCAAGAACTTTTTGAGCGCCCTGGCCGACGAACGAACCCTCGATTTTGAAGCGGCCGAAAAGGAACGGGCCGCCGTTCTTTCCACCCTCGCCTCCCGGTTGGACGATGGCGATAAAAACCGGCTGATCGCCTGGAGCCTGGGTTTCCGGGCGGGGAAGATCCGCCACGCGGAATACCACGAATTCCTCCGGAACCTGTGCGCCCGGCGGGGGGTGGATTGGAAGCGAACGCCGACGTTCGCGCGTTACGTGAATTACGTTCTTCGGGCGGGATCCCTGGACGGCGCGGCGTTGGAAGCCGGGATCGACGCCCTGGAGCGGAAAGCCTTTGAAAAAAACACGACCACGCCGGGCGAGGCCCGCTGGCTGGAGGAAACCCGGCGGCTGGTCTGGCGCCGCCGGCTGACCGAGTTTGCCCTCACGCCCCGGGAATGGGCCGAGGGGAACCCCCTGGGCCGGGGAGCGACGGAAACGCTTCCCCCGTGTTTCGAGTCGTTTTACCGGGAGGCCGACGCCCGGGACCGGGACATGGCGGACAACCTTTTGCGCGCCCTGGCCGAGCGCTCGGCCCGAACGGCGGTCCTGGTCACCGGCGGCTACCACGCGCCGGGGCTGACCGCCGCCCTTCGAAGGGCGGGGGCGACCGTCGTGTCCTTCGTTCCCCGGGTTCAAAAAGTGGACACGGCCCGGGGATCGGCCTATTTGTCGGTGTTCACCCAGGAGAAAACCCCCCTGGAAAAAATCGCCGCGGGGGAACGCTTGTTCCTGGCCCCGGACCCGGCGGCGGGCCGGGCCGAAGCCCCCTTCGATGTGGCCGCCCTGGAGGCGTCGGCCGAAAGCCTTTGGTCTCTATACGAGGGCCTCGTCCCCCTGCGGTCCGTGACCTTCGCGGACGGCGTTCTTCGGGCGGAATTTTCGACGGGGGAGGCCGTCGACGTCCGCGTGGAGCGGGTTCCGGACGGGCCCCTTCGGTTCCGGCAGGAGGCCCGGCGGAGTTTTCGCGAAATCCTGTGGCGGCCGTTGGTGGAAATCCCCCGGCTGATGGACGTTCTGGAGCACCGCGCGGCCTTCCTGGAATTTCTCCGGACCCATCCGGTCCGCGTTTCGGAGAGGGACGCGTCGGTCTTGGCCGAGACCGCCGAGCGGTTGTTCCGGCAACGTCACGCCGGGTTGACCCAGTGGATTCCCGCGGGGACGACCTTGGGTCTCGGGTTCGGCGTCGGGGTCCTTCTGACCGTCTTGGCCCTGGGCGGGACCTCGTTGTTGACCCACGGCGTCGCGGGTTTCGTGGCGCAACTGTTTTTCCTGACGTTGGTTTCCATCGTCACGGGGGGCGTGGCCGGACTTTACGCGGGCCACGTTCTTTACAATTTGTTCCATCCCCGGGCGCGTCTGGCCCTGGAGCCGCCCTCCGAACCGTCCGCGTCGGCGGAAAAACCGGCGCCGCTCGGCGGATTTCAAATTCCCCGGCTGCGAACGGTGTCCGTCGAAAACGGCTGGATCCCCCATCTTCGGGCCGAGTTCGACGGGGGCCGCGAAACCGTCGTTCATCTCTATGGCGACACCCGGGGTCCGGGAACCCTCGGGGAACGGATTGTCCAATTCCTCTCCAACGCCTTTTGGCGTCCGTGGGTCGAAATGCCCTGGGTGGTCCGAGCCCTTTTCCGGCCGGCGGCCTTCCTCGATTTCCTCCGCCTTCATTCCATCGTGTTGCGCGGATCGATGGAATGGCCGGACCCGTCCGACACGGCCACGGACGCGGCCATGGCGGCCGCCGTGCGGGAGGCCGTCGGCGACGGATTCGGCGGGGTTTGGGCTCCTCGGGTGGGCGCGGTGATCCTGGACGGCGACGGCCGCCCGGTGGCCCGGGGCCACAACCGGGGCGAGGGTCCCCACCACGCGGAGCAAGCGGCGCTTTTGAGATGGATGGCTTCCCGGGCCCCGCCGGGCTCCGTTGACCGCGACCTTCTCCGATTGTCCATTTGGCCCCGGGTCTCCCGCCGGAAAAGCACCTACGAATACAACTACCGGGAAATGATCGACCTG
>DAOQNO010000183.1:0-3823 GCA_035332125.1 Elusimicrobiota bacterium
TCAACTTTGAATTGAGCCTTTTGGTTTACGACGAAAAAGTCGTGGGCCAACTGGTCGACACTTTCGACAAAACGGCCGGCCAATCCGTCGCCGTATCCGCCCACGTCTCCCGGGCCCCCGTTCGGCACTTCGCCGAAGGCCTCTGCCGGGTTCTTTCCCCTCTTCTTTAATTTCCCCTCACACCCGCGGACCGAGCCCCACCGGCGCCAACACGCGGTCGAAGACCGGCCGAAGCTTTTTCCGCAACGACGGTCGAAACCGGTTCTCCATCAAAAAATGAACGCCCATCGCCCCCAGGATCAATGGGACCGCCAGTAGGGCCCGGCCGCCCGGTGTTTCGCCCCACCGAAAGAGGGCGAACAAAACGTAGCCGATGTCCTGGTGAAGGAGATAGAGGGGATAGGAAATGGCGCCCAACGCGACCCACCACCGCCCCATCGACCGAGTCCCGATGGGTTCGCGCCAGTATTGGTCGGCCATTGCGCCGAAAACCAACAGAACCCCGCAAAGGAACCCGAACCCAACGGACAAGCCGTCCATGGGCAGGGACGGCGCCTTTTCGCCCCCCATCCAGGGCACGGCGGCCAACGCGCCCAGGGCGGCCAGCCATTGCCAACCGCCCCGGCCGGGATTTCCGTGGCGTATTTCCCACCCGGCCATTCCCAGAAGAAAGAGCGGCAAGTAGGGAAAAAAATCCGTCCAATAGCCGGGCCCGCCGAACCGCCCCAGGAGCGCGTTGCCCGCCCAACTCACGGCGTAGATCACCCAAAAGGGATTGAAACGGCGCAGGGCAAAGTACGCCAGGCCGATCAACCAATAAAATTTGAATTCGACCAGGAGGGACCAATAGGCCCCGTCGACAAAGGCGTAGTGGTTGACCGGCCCGCCCCAAAGGCGCGGCAGAAAGGTTGGAAGATTGACGGCCGGAAGGAAGACCATGGTTTTGGCCATGTCCATGTAGCCGTGAATCCGGTCCGGGCGGGCCAGGGGAAAGCTCCGCTCGACCGCCGTCGTTATCACGGCGCATATCCAGAGGGCGGGCAGGAGCCGGGCGTAGCGCTTGGCCAAAAAGTCGCCCAGGGAGGCGCTCCCCCGCACGCTCGGCAACATGCAGTAGCCGCTGATCATGAAAAACAGCGCCACGCCGTAGACGCCGAAGCGGCTCACGGGATCCGCCAATTCGAAGTGGTAGAAAAGGACCGCGGCGATGCTGACCCCCCGCAGGACGTCGATGGCGCCCTCGCGGGATTTGTCGTCGCTCACGGGAGGAAGGTCAGCGTTTGGTTTTCATCCGGGAATAGCGCTCCATCAGGCGCTGTTCCTCGGGCGTCAAACTGGCGATGCCGTCGGCGGAAATCTTTTCCAGAATTCGGTCCACTTCCTGTCCCAGCTCGTGGAACTGGACAACGGCCTTTTTTTCCTTCCGTTGGGCGGACCAATCCCCCATCCGGCCGATCCACCGGCGGAAATCGTAACGAACCGTGGCGGATTTCAGATATACGAAACCCGTTAACATTCCCCCCAGGTGGGCGATGTTGGCCAGGCGCGAGTGGGTGCCTGAGAACCCCATCAAAAATTCGATGGCCGCGAAGAGGATCACCGCCTGCCAGGCCCGCATCGGGATCATGAAATAGATGTAAAAAACCGACATGGGGTACATCATGGCGAAGGCCACCAGCAAACCGTAAATGGCCCCCGAAGCCCCGATGATCGGAAAAATCGAGTTGGGCTCCAGGAGAAGGTTGAAAGCCGCCGCGCCGACGCCGCAAAGAAAGTAATAAAACAGGAACGACTTGGTTCCCCATCGGTTTTCCAGCTCCCGCCCCAGGGACCAAAGCATGAAGAGGTTGAAAAGAAGATGAAAAACCCCGCCGTGGAGAAAAAGGTAGGTGATGGGCTGCCAAAGCCAAAACTGGTGGACCACCACCGTCGGAGTCAGCCCAAAGTAGCGGATCAGCGACGGGCCCTCGGCCACCTCCAAAAACCATTGGAGCAGAAACACCAATCCCGAAGCGGTGAGCAAAAACTTTACCGCCGGCGGCAGGGACCGGTAGGAGAGGGGCTGGCTAAACACCATGGAGTCGCGTTGGGGTCTTGTTCAAAGGGTTTTCCGTGCTATAATCAAAAAGATTCACATCCCGTTCCTGACCTCAAAGTATTATCAACAGCCTTCCAGGAGGCCCGTCATGGGCGTTAAAAAACCGATTTCACGGACATGGTATATCTTTCTCGCGGTCCTGACGAGCGCCGCCCTCGCCCAGGCGGCGGCCCCCACCACTATCACTTATCAGGGGCGCATTTTGAACAATACCGGAACGCCCGTAACGACGACAAAATTCATCACGCTGACGTTAAAGGATCTAAATTCCGGCAGCAGCGACATCGTATTTGCCCAGAACATCACGCCCTCCTCCCAGGGTGAATTCAGCGTTTCTTTTTCCGTCCCCGGCAGTTTCAAGTGGGACACCGCCACCGCGCGACTCGAAGTCAAAGTGGATTCCGACGTATTGACCCCCACGGACCAATTCGGCCTCACGCCGTATAGCATCGTAGCCGCCAGCGTCACCGCCGGGGGCGTCACCACCAACGCCCTGGCCAACGGCGCCGTCACCGACGTGAAAGTTTCAACTATTTCGGCCTCCAAAATCATCCTTCCCGGCGGCTCCACCCCCATTTCCACCTGGCAGTTGGGCGCGGGCAATTTCATCGACGCCTCCAAAGTCGCCCTTCCCGGCAGCACCGCCACGGTGGCCTCCTGGCAATACGGCTCCACCGGCTTCATCGACGTCGCCAAAGTCACCGGCACCATCCCCACGACCCCCGCCGCCCACGCCACTTCCCACGGCCTGGTCGGCTCCGACCCGTTGACCAACCTGTCCCCCCAACAAATTTCCGGCACCGCCGTGGTTTCGCGTTCCACCTCGTCCCAAACCATTCAACCGCAGGTCGGAAGCGATGTGGTTCCCCTGGTCCTCAAGCCCAACAACAGCGTCCCCGCGGGCGCCCTGGACGTTCTTCAGGTCTTCACCAACGCTTCCACCACTTCCGTCACGGTGCGGGGGGACGGCTTACTGACGGCGCGGGCGGGTCTGAACGTGGGCGGGGCCCTGAACGCCACCAACAGCGCTTCGATTTCAGGGACGTTGCAGGTCAGCACCATTAGCCCCACCGGCCCATTGAACGTGGCGGGGGCCCTGAACGTGACGGGAGGCACGAACCTTCAAGCGGTGACCGGCACGAACGCGAATCTTTCAACCTTGACAACGGGTGGCCTCAATGTCACCGGCACCGCGACGGCCACCGTCGTCAACGCCGGAAATCTTTCCGTCAGCGGCACGCTATCGGGAGGCGTTCTGGCCGCTTCCTATCCGATTTTGGTTGTCCAAGAGGAACAACCCGCCGGGACGGAGGGAGGAACGTTTACCGCCGGGGCGTGGCGCGTCCGCACGCTGAACACCGTTTCGACCAATACCATCCCCGGGGCGACCCTCTCCGCCAACACGGTCAGTTTGCCGCCGGGGACTTATCAAATCTTTTGGCGGGCGCCGGCCTATCGCGTCGATCACCATCAGACGCTTTGGAGGAACACGACGGACTCCACGAACGTCCTCCTCGGAAGCTCCGTGTACGCCGACAACACGTACAACGTCCTGAACGATTCCGTTGGTTTTGGGGTCTTCTCCATTTCCACAACAAATTCCTTCCAACTTTGGCACCGCTGTCTTACCGGGTTTGGCACCAACGGACTTGGGACGCGGGGCGCCTTTGGGGAAAAATCGATATTTGCCAGCGTCTTCATCACGAAAATCAAATAGTTTTGTGG
>DAOQNO010000184.1:0-3782 GCA_035332125.1 Elusimicrobiota bacterium
GTCAAATGGCGGACCGCCCCCGACGCGAACGTGGCCGCGGTGGCCGAGGGCGAGGTTCTCTACGCGGGCCCCTTCATGAATTACGGCCTGATGGTGCTGGTGGGCCACCCGGACGGTCTGCATTCGATTTACGCCCATTTGAGTCAAACCCCGATGGTTCGCGGCCAAAAAATCGCCGCCGGGGCGGCGGTGGGGCGGAGCGGGCGCGACGAGCAGGGGCGCCCGTTGGTTTATTTTGAGCTTCGCGTGCGCGGCACGCCGGTGAACCCCCTGGAGTGGGTTCGCTGAGGGCATCACCACGACAAGGAGAACGACATGAAAAGGCGAAATCGAATTTTAATTCTGGGCGTCGCGGCCGTGGCCGGCGTTTTCGGGTTGCCGCCCGTGCGGTCGGCCGTGGACACCACGTACGAACAAATCAAACTCTTGGTGGACGTTCTGCAATACATTCGCGAGCAGTACGTGGAATCCGTCGACCAGAAAGCCATCGTTTACGGGGCGGCGTCCGGCATGACGCGGGCCCTGGACCCCTTCAGCCAATTCATGGAACCGGAAGCCCACAAGGAAATGAAAACCGAAACCCAGGGCCAGTTCGGGGGGTTGGGCATCCGCATCGCCGTCCGCGACGGGTGGTTGACCGTCATTACGCCGATGCCGGACACCCCGGCCTACCGGTTGGGGATTTTGCCCGGCGACAAGATCGTTAAAATCGAAGACGAAGTCACCCAGGGTCTGAGCGTCGAGGACGCGGTGACCCGCCTGCGGGGGAAACCCGGAACCAAGGTGTCTCTGACCATCGCCCGGGAGGGCGACAAGGAACCGCGGGTCTTCTCCATCACCCGGGAAGTGATCAAAATTCAAAGCGTCAAGTCCGCCCTGTTGGACGGCGGGATCGGGTATCTGCGGTTGAGCGAATTCATCGAGACTTCGAACGCCGATCTTCTGAAGGCGGGCCGGGAGCTCAAGAGCAAGGGGATGAACTCCCTCATCCTGGATTTGCGGAACAACCCGGGCGGCTTGCTGACGTCGGCCGTCGACGTGACGAAATTGTTCCTCGGGGACAACAAACTGATCGTTTACACCCAGGGACGCGCCCAGCCCCGGGCGGATTACCTGGCCGACGCCCAGGCGCCGTACGGGAACCTGCCCCTGGCCATCCTGGTCAACGGCGGGGCGGCGTCGGCTTCGGAAATTGTGACGGGGGCGCTGCAGGACCAGCGGCGCGCCATCATCGTCGGGTCGGAGACGTTCGGGAAGGGGAGCGTCCAGTCCGTGATTCCGTTGGAAGACGGTTCGGCCCTCCGGTTGACCGTCGCCAAATATTACACGCCGTCCGGGCGGTCCATTCACCGCGACGAAAAAACAAAAAAGGGCGGCATCACCCCGGACATCGTGATCGCCGTGCCGCGCGAAACCGAGGCGAAGCTTCAATCCCAATCCGAGGAGGTTTACGCCAAGGACAAGGCCCCGCAGTCCACCGTCAAGTCGGAGGAGCGGGTCAAGGACGAAGTGCTCGATCGCGCCGTGGAGATTTTGAAGGCCGAGGCCGTTTTCAAGGGGATGAACCGTTAGCCGGCGCGCGCTCCGCGATTCCCGGGGGGGCGTCCTCCTCGATTTGTTTCTCATCCTGGTGCTCACGGCGGCCGGCGTGGCCGTCTGGCGGGCCCGGGACGCCTGGCGGCCGTTGTGGGCGCGCGTGACGGCCGGGAGCGGCACGACCCCGACGCCCGCGCTGGCCGATTTGTCGAGTCAAAGCGTGTGGCTCCAGTCCCGCGTGCGGGACGTGTTGTCGGACGCCGGGGTTCGGGAAGCGGACGTGTTGAAGTCGGTCAACGAGGAGCGCACGGACGCCACGGGCCGCTGGGTGGAATCGACCTTGGAAGTGCGCCCCCGGGGCCCGTTCCATTCCGGACGGTTTTTGCAGAAGCTGGCCCCCGTGATCCACGAAGGCGGACTCGCCATCCAACGGGATCAAAAAGACGGCGACCGGTGGGTGCTTGAATTGGGCGATCGGGAGCGGGTGTTTCAACGACTGGTGGTTCATCCGTCGGCGGCGCGCGGCGGCTCTTCCGCAAAGGGGAAATTTCATGTCTAAAATCATTCGGGTGTTGGGAATCGAAACGTCCTGCGACGAAACGGCCGCGGCGGTCGTGGAAAACGGCCGCCACATCCTTTCGAACGTCGTGGCCAGCCAGGTGTCGCTCCACCAGCCCTACGGCGGGGTGGTGCCCGAGATCGCGAGCCGCGCCCACGTGGAAAGCGCCCAGGCCGTGGTCGAGGCCGCCCTCAAGGGGCAGGCGCCCCGGGGCCAGGCGCCCTTTCCCAAAACGCTTCCCGTCGACGTTATCGCGGTGACGGTCGGACCGGGGCTCATGGGGTCCCTGTTGGTCGGCAAGGTCGTGGCGGAGATGCTCGCCTGGATTTACCAGAAACCGATGGTGCCGGTGAACCACCTGGAGGGGCATCTCCTGTCCATCCTGCCCGGCAACCCGGAGTTGGAACCGCCCTTTTTGGCGCTCGTGGTGTCCGGCGGTCACACGGAACTCGTGCACGTGCTTGACTACGGCCGCTACCACATCCTCGGCCGCACCCGGGACGACGCCGCCGGCGAGGCCTTCGACAAAGTGTCCAAATTGCTGGGGTTGGGTTACCCCGGCGGGCCCGCCATCGACCGCCTGGCCGCCAAGGGCAATCCCAAGGCCGTGGCCTTTCCACGGGCCTTCCTGGCCGACGGATGGGATTTTTCCTTCTCCGGGTTGAAGACCGCCGTGGTTTATCATCTGCGCGATCACCCCGAAATATTGGCCACGAAGAAAAAAGTCGCCGACGTGTGCGCCTCCTTCCAGGCCGCGGTCACCGAGGTGTTGGTCAAGAAAACCATCGCCGCGGCCGAGAAATTGAATTTGCGGCACATCGTCTTGTGCGGCGGGGTGTCCGCCAACACGGCTTTGCGGGAAGCCTTCGCGGAACACCACAAAAAGCACCGGGTGCACACCGCCGCGCCCGCCCTTTGCACCGACAACGGCGTCATGATCGGCGTCGCGGGGTATTACAAGTACCTTCGCTCCGCCAAGAAACGGTTTTCGCCCGACGCCCTGTCCGTGGATTCCACCCTCGCCCTCAAGAACTGGTAACCGCCGTTTTTCGCCCATGACGTCCTCCGCGACCCTTCCCCGTCCCGTCCTCGGGACCCTGCGGCTGGACAATCCCTTCGTCCTGGCCCCCATGGCCGGGATCGGCGACCCGCCGTACCGCCGTTTGTGCCGTCGGGGCGGCGCCGGATTGGTGTGCGCCGAAATGGTCTCGGCCAACGCCCTCCACTTCGGCGACGAGAAATCCCGGCGCATGCTCCGCACCTATCCCGACGAACACCCGGTGAGCCTTCAAGTGTTCGGCAGCGATCCGGACCGATTGGCCGACGCGGCCCGGGCGGCCGAGGCGGCGGGCGCCGACGTGGTGGATTTGAACTGCGGCTGCCCCGTGCCCAAAATCGCGAACAACGGCGCCGGCATCAGCCTGCTCAAGGACGAGTCGCTCTTCGCGCGGTGTCTGGCGGCCATGGTGAAGGCCGTTAAAATCCCCGTGACCTTTAAAACGCGTCTGGGATTTCGTCGGGGGGAAAACATCGCCCGGCGGTTTGTCCAGCTGGCCGAATCGGTGGGCGTCTCGGCGGTGGCCATTCACTCCCGTTCCCGGGAGGATTACCACGTGGGCCCGCCCAACAACGCGGCCCTTCGGGAAATCGTCGAATCCGTACGGATCCCCGTGTTCGGCAACGGCGG
>DAOQNO010000185.1:0-3778 GCA_035332125.1 Elusimicrobiota bacterium
ATGAGGCGGTACTGGGGATCGGTCATGAGGGCCGTTTCCGTCCCCCCCAGAAACAAAAACCCGCCGGGACGCAGCACCCGGCGCACCCGCGCCAGCAGAGCCTTCTTGGTTTCTTGATCGAAGTAAATCATGACGTTGCGCAAGAACACCACGTCCATGGGGAGCACCGCCGGCCACTCCTTGACCAAATTCAAAGGGCGAAATTCCACGGACTCCCGCAGAGCGTCGTTGATCCGCCAATCGCCGTGGCCCACCGCCGTGAAGTAACGCTCGCGGCGCTCCGGGGTCAGCCCCCGGTGAATTTCCAATTCGTGGTACACCCCCGCGCGGGCCCGGGCCAGGGCCGCCTCCGACAAATCCGTCGCCAGAATCCTCTTTTTAACGCCCGCGGGCAGTCGTTCGCCCAATATCATCGCCAGAGAATAGGGTTCCTGGCCGCTGGAACAACCGGCGGACCACACCGCCACCGCGGGTTGCGCCGGCCGCCGCAGCAACTCGGGAAGGACCCAATCGCGGAAAAGATCGAAGGAGGCTTCGTCCCGGAAAAACCGCGTTTCGTGCACCAGCAACGATTCCACGACCCGCCGCCGGAGGCCGCCGTCCTTTTCCCGCCGCGCCCGGCCGATCAGTTCGGCGACCGTCCCCGGGCCCTCCCGGCGGGCCAGGTCGGCCAAACGGATTTCAGCGAGGTACGCCCGTCCGGCGTCGAGCACCAGCCCGGCGTCTTCCTTCGCGATCCGCTGAACCCACTGAAATTCGTCCGGCGTCACCCCGTGGTCCTTTCCCCGCCCTCAAACCTCGGAGCCCCGGGCCCGCCGCCAGCGGCCCACGATGCGCTCCAGGGCGGCGGCCATTTTTGCCCTCAAATCCGTCGTGGACTCCCGGAGGGTTTCCGCCTGGGTCACCGTTCCCCGCGCCATCTCGGCCACGGTCGTGATGCTCTGGACGATTTGAACGCTGCCCCGGGCCGCTTCGGCCGCGGAGTGCCCGATTTCGCTGGTCGTGGCCGACTGCTCCTCCACGGCCCCGGCGATGGTCCCCTGAAAACTGCTGATGCGTTTGATGATATTGGAGATTTCCACGATGGCGCGGACCGCGCTTTGGGTCTCCGTTTGAATGGAGGAGATGCGCTCCCGAATGTCGTCGGTGGCCTTGGCCGTTTCCTTGGCCAGCTCCTTCACCTCGTTGGCCACGACGGCGAACCCTTTTCCCGCGTCGCCGGCCCGGGCGGCCTCGATGGCGGCGTTCAAAGCCAGCAAATTGGTCTGCTCCGCGATGCGGTTGATGACGTCCACGACCTTTCCGATTTCCCCGCTCGATTCCCCGAGACGGGCCACCGTGGCGTTGGTGGCTTCGGCGATTTTGACGCCCATGGAGGCGACCTGGGCCGCTTCGTGGGCGCTCTTGGCCACCTCCCGAATGCTGGCCGCCAACTCCTCGACGCCCGTGGCCACGGTTTGGTTGCTTTTGGACACCTGCTCCGCCGACGAGGAAACGCTGGCCGCCTGGGACATGGTTTCCCGGGCGTTGTCCACGGACACCGACAAACGGTGGATCACGTCCGACATGGCCATTTCCTGCAGAGACCCGGCGGCGGACGCCAGGGTGCGCCGGAAGGATTTCAGCGTCAACAGCACGACGAGGATGAGCGCCACCGGCGCCGAGAAACACAACGCGGCGGAAAAGGACCGACCGAATTGGGCGATGGCGGCCCGGCGCCGTTCCGTCGTCCGAATGGCTTCTTCCAGCTTGTCGCCCATGTTGGACAGCACGATGGAGGTTTCATCGTAGACCGCGTCGAATTCGTTGAGCCTGCGCTTGGCCTCCTCCGGCCGGGTTTTCAGAAGGGCCAGGAGGCTTTGGGCTTTCTGTCCGTACCGCCGGACCTGGGGTTCGCTTTCCTGGGCGACTTCCCGTACCACCGCGTTGTATCCGTGGGCCTTGTTTTGCTCCAGCCGTTCATAGAGGTGGTTGAGGCATTCGTTCATGTCCTTGGCCACCGCGGCGCGTTCCTCCTCCGACACCGCTTGAAAGGCGGCGTAGACGTCCGCCCGAACGGTTTCGTGCATGGTGTTGGCCTCCAGGTGGTCCCGAAGGGAAGCGGTCGTGGTCACCATGTCCCGCAAATCCTGTTCCAGTCCGGAAAAGCCGAGATACACCACGGCCCCCACCAGGAGGGTGAACAGAACCCCGCCCAGGCTGATGCCGTACAACCGCTGCGCCAACGTGAGTTTCATAGAGGCCTCCTCAGGCCAATTCCAAAATTTTTTCGATGTCGAGCTCCAGCAACAACGCGTTCGGCAAGGCGTGCGCTTCCCGCACCACGGCCCGCGCCGCCGGCGCCAGATTGGCCGGCGGGGTCGCCGCCCGGTTTTCGTCGACGGTTTCGACGTCCCCGACCTTGTCCACGGCGAGCCCGACGGTTTCGACGCCGTGGCGGACCACCACCTGGGGCCCCCCGGTCGTCCGCGCTTCCGGAACGGCGCCCACCACCCGCGCGAGATCCACGGACGTCAAAATGTGACCCCGCAAATTAAAGATTCCCTTCACGAAGGGCGGGGCCAGGGGCACCGGGGTTAAAACCGGCGCGCGCAGGATTTCCTGCACGGATTCCACGGGCAGGGCGTAACGCGTTGACCCGATCAAAAAAGTGCAAAGCCGTTTCACGGCGATCCCGCGGGCCCGGCCAGCAGGGCGTCCAAGTCCAGCAGTTCCGTCACTCGCCCCCGGACAATCACGGTCGAACGCACCCCGGGGCGCCCCCCCGGGCGGGTGTCCGCGGGGATTTCGTCGACGATATCCAAAATTCGGTGCACGGCCACGCCGACGGGTTGTCCCCCCGAAACGCAAACGACCACGTGGGCCTGGTCCGGGTTTTCCGGGGAGAGCCGCCGGGCCGATTTCCGACGCTCGGGCAACAATCGGGTCAGGCGGACGATCCGCAGGGGCCCCTGCCGGTAGGGAAGGATTTCCTCGGACCCCACCCGTTCCAGGGCCGCCAGGGAAATCCGCTCCAGCCGAAGAACCCGGGACAGGGGCAGGGCCAACCGGCCGTCGTCCGGCCCGGCCAGGAGAAGGTGGGGTTCGCCCGCGGGTTTCGGCGCGGACAGGGCGTCGCCGAAGGCGGGCGCGGCCAGCTCGGTGGCGGCCACACCGCCGTGGTCGGCCAATCCCGGAATGTCCAGAATAAGAACCACCGCGCCGTCGCCCAGCACCGTGGCTCCCTCGAACAAATTCATTGATTTCAGATGGCGCCCCAGGGGTTTAACAACGATTTCCTCGGTGTCCACGATGTGTTCCACCGCCAAGCCAAATCGACGCGGTCCGATCTGCAAGACCAGAAGGGCCATCGCGGGATCGGCGTTTTCGGACCCGTGCAATATTTTGTTCAAAAACACCACGGGCAATAGGCGTCCCCGTCGGCGGAACACCGCCGCGCCCTGGACCCATTCGACGTCTTGTCCGGCGACGCCCGGCCGCAATCGAACCAATTCCAACAATCCCGATTGGGGCACCGCGTAGCGAAGCCCCCGGGAGGAGACCACCAGGGCCGGTAAAATGGCCAGGGTCAGGGGAATCTTCAAATGGAAGGAACAGCCGCGTCCCGGGGCGGAGCGGACCTCGACGCTGCCGCCGATTTTCTCCACGTTCGTTTTCACCACGTCCAACCCGACGCCCCGCCCGGAGAGATTGGTCACGGCGGGGGCGGTGGAGAGTCCGGGAAGAAAAACCAACCGGGCCACGTCGGCGTCGGTCAGTCGTTCCGCGGAAGCGGGGG
>DAOQNO010000186.1:0-3764 GCA_035332125.1 Elusimicrobiota bacterium
GCCGGGCGTCCCCGGGGCTCCTCGGCGCGGCCCTCGCGGCCGCGGCGCTGCTGCGACGCGGGGCGCCGTTGGGCGTTTTGGTGGCGGGTTCCGCCGCCGTGGCCTTGGGATGGACTTTTTTGGGAGCGACTTTGTGATCGAGCAAACCTTCACCGTTTTGAACAAAATGGGACTGCACGCCCGCCCCGCGGCGATGCTGGTGCGGATCCTTCAGAAATTCGAAAGCCACGTCCGGATCCGCAAGGACGACCAGGAGGTCGACGCCAAAAGCATCATGGGCATCCTGACCCTCACGGCGGAATTCGGCTCGAAGCTCACCGTCCTGGCCGACGGCGCCGACGAGCATCAAGTGATCGAAAGCCTCACGGACTTTTTCAACACCCAGGTGCACGAGGAATGAACACGGAATTGGACCCGAAAGTTTTTAAAGGAATTTCCGCTTCGCCGGGAATCGCCATCGGCCGCGCCTTTGTCCTCGAGGACATGGACCTGGCCGTGGGCCGTTGGCAGGTGCCGCCCGAAGCCGTGAAAGCCGAAGTCTCCCGCTTTCGCCAGGCCGTGGCGGACACCCGGAAGGAAATGCTGACCACCCAGCAGAAGATTCTGAAGCTTCTCGGGAAAACCCACGCGCGGCTGATCGAGGCGTACATCCTGATTTTGGAAGACCCGCTGATCGCCAAGGACGTGGTCAAGAACATCAGTCAAAACCGGGTCAACGCGGAATACGCCCTCTCCGAGGCCATCGCCGGCGCCGTGAAGGCGCTGGAATCGGCCACCGACGAATATTTTCGCGAGCGGCGGCACGACGTGTTGGACGTCGGGCGAAAAATTTTGCTCCATCTGCTCGGCCACGAGCCCCAATCCCTGGACGATTTGAAAGAACCGTCCGTGATCGTCGCGCGGAACCTGACTCCGTCGGACACGATCCACATGCAGACCAAGTTCGCCGAGGGCTTCGCCACCGACATCGGGGGCCGAACCTCCCACACCGCCATCCTGGCCAATTCCATGGGGATCCCGGCCGTGGTCGGCCTGCACGACATCAGCCGCCACGTCCGCCCGGGCGACATGCTCATCGTGGACGGGCACACCGGCACGGTCGTCATCAACCCTTCGCCGGACCTCGTCGACAACTACCGCCGCGAGCGGGACATCCGCCTCGCCGAAAAGCGCGATTTGGAGGGACTGCGGGACCAGCCGGCCCAATCCACCGACGGCCGCCGGCTCACCCTGGCCGCGAACATCGATTCGCCCACGGAAATGAAGGGCGTGCTTTCGAACGGGGCGGAGGGGGTGGGGTTGCTTCGCACCGAATTCCTGTATTTGAACCGGGCCGCGCTTCCCACGGAAGAAGATCATCTTCAATTTTACACCCGGGTGGCCCAATCGGTCCTTCCCTACCCCGTCATCATTCGGACCGTCGACATCGGGGGCGATAAGCTCGTGGATTTGGGGTTCGCTCATTTGAGCAAGTCCGAGCCGAATCCGTTCCTGGGCCTTCGGGGCATTCGCCTGTCGCTCAAGCACCACGAATTGTTCCGGACGCAGTTGCGGGCGATTCTCCGGGCGTCGGCCGTCGGCAAGGTGAAAGTCATGTTCCCGATGGTGTCGGGGTTGGAGGAATTCCGCGCCGGCCGGAAAATTCTGGCCGAATGCATGGAGGAACTCCGGCGGGAAAACAAGCCCTTCGATGAGAAGATGGAAGTGGGCCTCATGATCGAGGTTCCGTCGGCGGCGCTGGTGGTGGACCACCTCGCCCAGGAGGCCGATTTCATGTCCGTGGGCACGAACGATTTGATCCAATACACCCTGGCCGTGGACCGCGTCAACGACGAGGTGGCCCATTTGTACGAGCCCCTGCACCCCGCCATCCTCCGGCTGTTGTCCCAGACCGTCAAGGCCGCCCACGCGGCCGGCAAGTGGGTGGGAATGTGCGGCGAGATGGCGTCGGATTTGGACGTCACGCCCATCCTCCTGGGCCTCGAGTTCGACGAGCTCTCGGTCTCGGCGGGCTTGGTCCCCAAAGTCAAGAAAATGATCCGGGACCTCTCTTTCACCGACTGCCAGGCCCTGGCCCAGGAAGTGCTCAAGGATCCCACCCGCGACAACGTTCAACGGCTCCTTCGCCAGTTCCAAAAACGCTGATTCGCCGAACGCCATGAATCCGGAAAACATCCGCAACTTTTCGATCATCGCCCACATCGACCACGGGAAAAGCACCCTGGCCGACCGTCTGTTGGAGGAGACCGGCACCATCGAGAAACGCGAAATGCGGGCCCAGATCCTGGACGGCATGGAGTTGGAGCGGGAGCGGGGCATCACCATCAAGGCCAAGGCCGTCCGCATGCATTGGCGGCACCAGCAACGGGACTACGTTCTTAATTTGATCGACACCCCGGGCCACGTGGATTTCACCTACGAGGTCAGCCGGGCCTTGGCGGCCTGCGAAGGCGCTTTGCTGCTGGTGGACGCCAGCCAGGGCGTGGAGGCCCAAACCCTGGCCAACGCCCACCTGGCCCAGGAAGCCGGGCTCACGATTATTCCCGTCATCAACAAGATCGATTTGCCGTCCTCCGATGTGGAGGGGGTTAAAAAGCAGCTTCAGGAATCCCTGGGGATCGGCGGGCCCTATTTCCTCACCAGCGCCAAGGAAGGCAAAGGCGTTCCGGAAATTCTTCAGGCCATCGTGGAGCGCGTGCCGCCCCCGACGGGCGATCCGGCGCGGCCGCTCTCGGCCCTGGCGTTCGATTCGGTCTACGACCCGTACCGCGGCGTGATCGTTTACGTCCGCTTGCTGGACGGGCAGATCAAACCGGGCCTCAAAGTCCGCTTCGTCGCCACCGGCGCCGTCCACGTCGTCGAGGAAGTGGGGTATCTCAAACCCAAATACGTTAAGGCGGAACTCCTTTCCACCGGGGAGGCGGGGTACGTCGTTTGCGGCATCAAGGACATTCACCAGGTGAAGGCCGGCGACACCTTGACGGAGGACGCCCGCCCCACCGAATCGCCCCACCCCGGCTACCGGGAAATGAAACCCTTCGTCTTCGCGGGGTTCTATCCCCTGGCCCAAGCGGACTACGAGAATTTAAAAAAAGCCATCGAAAAACTTCACCTCGAGGACGCCGCGCTTTTCCATCAGCCGGAGAACTCCGTGGCCCTCGGGTTCGGGTTTCGGTGCGGGTTTTTGGGCCTTCTCCACATGGACATCATCCAGGAGCGGATCCGGCGGGAGTTCGGCGTGGATCTCCTGGTCACGGCCCCGACGGTGGTCTACCGGGTGACGGATTTGCGGGGAAAGGTGGCGGAATTCGACAGCCCCGCCAAGTTTCCGCCCCACGGCGACATCGTCCAGATCGACGAGCCGTACGTGCTGTCCACCGTCGTGGTCCCGTCGGATTTCGTGGGGCCGGTCATGCAGTTGTGCCAGGATCGGCGGGGCCAGTTCCTGGACATGCGTTATCTGACGCCGACCCGGGTGGTTCTTAAATACGAGATCCCCCTGGCCGAAATCGTCGTGGATTTTTACGACGCGCTCAAGTCCTTGTCCAAGGGCTACGCCTCCTTCGACTACGAGCAGGCGGGTTATCGCCCCGGCGACCTCCAACGCATGGATATTTTGATCAACAACGAGGAAGTGGACGCCTTTTCCTTCGTCGTTCCCACCGTCCAGGCCGCCTACCGGGGCCGGGAAATCGCCGAACGCCTGCGGGAGCTGATTCCGCGCCAGATGTTCGAAGTGCCCATCCAGGCCCGGGTCTGCAGCC
>DAOQNO010000187.1:0-3760 GCA_035332125.1 Elusimicrobiota bacterium
GTTCGCCGGCCTTGATCACCGCCTCGTGCACGTGGTGGCCGTACATGCCCGCCCCGCCGTATTGGGGCAGCAGCGCGGGATGAATGTTGAGGATCCGTCCGCGAAATTTGGCGATGAAATTGGGTTCGACTTTCAGCAGAAACCCGGCGAGGCAGACCAGTTGAACCCCGCGTCGCTCGAACTCCGCCGCGACCCGGTCGTAGAACGCCGCGCGGTTCGGGAATTCCCGAGGCTCCACCACCAGCGCCTCGATGCCCAGTCGGCGCGCCCGGTCCAGGGCTCCGACGGCGGGTTTGTTCGAAATCAGAAGGCGGATTTCCGCCCCGGGGACGCGCCCTTCCCGGACCGCCACGGCGAGGGCTTCAAAATTGGACCCGCCGCCGGAAACGAGGACGCCGACGCCGATTGCGCCCGGATCGGTCAAGGGATGGCCTCGCCCGTCCCCGCTCGGCCACCATTCGCACCGAGCTTTGACCCGTGCGAATACGGGAGGGTCTTTTTGTCCAGGCGGTCCCTCCGCGTCAAGTCAGACGGACCCGACGACGGCCCGACTCCACGCGCCCCACTTCAAAGCAGGGCGCCAGCGCCTTGCGCACGGCGTCCGCTTTTTCCGGCGCCACGGCCAGGACCATGCCCAATCCCATGTTGAAGGTGCGGAACATTTCCTCGTCCGCCACGTTGCCCCGGCGGCGGATTTCGGCGAAGACCGGCGGCAGGGGCCAGGTGGCCACGTGGAACACCGCGTCGGTGTTTTTCGGTAAAAAGCGGGGCACGTTCTCCAACAGCCCGCCGCCGGTGATGTGCGCGAGGCCTTTGATGGCGCCGGGGAATTTTCGAAGGGCGGCCAGGACCGGCTTCACGTAAATGGTCGTCGGCGCCAAAAGGGCCTTTCCCCATTTTTTCAAATCGGCGCCCCGGAACAACACCCGCACCAACGAATAGCCGTTCGAGTGGACCCCCGAGGAGGGAAGTCCGAGCAGAACGTCCCCCGGCCGGATTTTTTCGTTGCGCACCCGGTCGCGGTCGTCCACGACGCCCACGGCGAAGCCGGCCAGATCGTATTCCCCGGGCGGGTACATGCCCGGCATTTCGGCGGTCTCGCCGCCGATCAACGCGCACCCGGCTTGCCGGCACCCGTCGATCATGCCGCCGATCACTTTTTCGGCCACGTTGACCTCGAGTTTCCCGGCGGCGAAATAGTCGAGGAAAAACAGGGGCCGGGCTCCGCAACAAATCAGGTCGTTGACGTTCATGGCCACCAGGTCGATGCCGATGGTGTTGTGCACGCCCAGGTCTTGGGCGATCTTGAGCTTGGTGCCCACGCCGTCGGTGCAACCCACGAGATACGGCTTCTTGAGGCCTTTGGGCAACGGGAACAGCCCCGCGAAATCCCCGATGGCCGGCAGTTTTTTGCGGATGCGGTCGACCAGGGCGTCGCCCGCGTCGATGTCCACGCCCGCTTTCTTGTACGTCCAGGAAGTCTTTGCCATGGAAACGCTCTCTTTCTATGTCGCGGCCGGCGCGCCGGCGGCGGTCCTTAGTTCCGAAGCCCGGTACAGGGGGCGAAGGGTCAGGCCGACGTCGCCCAACTTCGCGGCCCCGCCGGATTCCCGGTCGATCACGCACACCACGTCGTGGACGATCGCGCCCTGGTCCCGCAGAGCCTTCACCCCGTCGATGATGGCGCCCCCGGTGGTGACCACGTCCTCCACCACCGTCACCCGCTGGCCTTTGAAATCGATGCCCTCCGCCAATTTGCAGGTGCCGTAGTCCTTGGCCTTTTTGCGGACGAAAAGAACGGGCAATCCCGTGCGGAAGGAAATCGCGGTGGCCACCGCGATCCCCCCCATTTCCAACCCCGCCAGGATCCGCGTTTCGGCGGGCACCAGCGCGGCCATGCCCTCGGCCACGGCCTTCAGGATCTCCGGCCGGGATTCGAGCAGGTACTTGTCGAAATACTCCGAGCTGATCTGCCCGCTTCGAAGGCGGAACGTGCCTTGGATGTTGCAGGCGTTGTAGATCGTTTTGGCCAATTCCTGTCGATTCATGCCGAGGGTCGTTCGTCCAATATTTTTTTGGCGGTGGCCGCGGGGTCCGCGGCTTCCAAGAGGCTCCGCCCCACCACGATGTAATCCGCGCCGGCCGACCAGGCTTCGCCCGGCGTGGCGGTCCGCTGTTGGTCGCCCCCGACGGTCCCGCCGAACCGGATGCCCGGCGTCACGAGGGTCACGGTGATTCCGTTCTTGCGTAACAGAGAAACTTCCTGGGGCGAACACACCAACCCGTCCACCCCGGCCGCCTGGGCCAGGCGGGCCAACCGAAGGACCTGTTCGGCGGGCGGAACCTCGACGCCGACTTCCTGGATGTCCCGGGCCCCGAGGCTGGTCAAGACCGTCACGCCCCACACCCAGGGCCGTCGGGCCGGCGCCAGGGCCGCCTTCATGACGGCGGTGCCCGCGCCGGTGTGAATGGTCACGGCCGTCACGCCCAGCTCCCCCGCCGTCTGCACGGAACGCTGAACCTGGGAAGGGATATCGTACCATTTGCAGTCGAGAAATGTTTTTTTGCCCCGGGCCGACAACCAGGCCAGAAATCCGGGGTCTTTCAGGGTCATGGTCGGCGCGACTTTGTAAAAATCCACCGCCGACCCCATCCGGTCCACCAGCGCCCGGGCCTCGGCCGGGGCGTCCACGTCCAAGGCGGCGATCAGGCCCCCGCGCTTCACGCCCGGCTCCCCACCGCGTTTTGAATGGAATCCCATTTTTGGTCTTTCATCGCCTTCAGCAATCCTCGATTGATGTTCCGGACGACGCCGGGCCCGCCGTAAACAAAACCGGTGTAGATCTCCACCAGGGAAGCCCCGGCCTGAATTTTCTCGTAGGCGTCCGCCGCGTTGAACCCCCCCCCCGCCCCAATGAGGGCCAGCCGGCCCCGGGCCGCCCGAAAGAGACGGCGGACGATGTCCGTGGAACGGGCGCGCAGCGGTTCCCCGCTCACGCCGCCTTCGGCGGGCGCTCCCGGGGGCAACCCCGCCCGGTCCCGCGTCGTGTTCGTGGCGACGATGCCGTCGAACCCGGCGTCGACCACCGTTTCCACCAACGCCTCGCCCGGCGAATCGTCCGGGGATATTTTGACAAACAAGAGGGGCCGTTTGGGCTTTCGTCGCTCCGACATCCAGCGGTCCACGCGGCCCCGCAGGGCCCCGAGCAGAGGCCCCAGCTGTTCCGGGGCCAGGAGGTCCCGCAACCCCGGTGTGTTCGGGGAACTGACGTTCACGACAAAAAAATCGGCCCGATCAAAAAGCCGGTCGATGCCCGCGAGGTAATCGTCCACGGCCTGGTCGTTGGGCGTGTTTTTGTTTTTCCCGATGTTGGCCCCGACGGGAATTCCGAGATCCGGCGCGCGATTCCACCGGGCGGCCAAGGCGTCCAGGCCGTCGTTGTTGAATCCCATGCGGTTGATCAGCGCCCGTTGGGCCGGGAATCGCCACAAACGCGGGCGGTCGTTGCCCGGCTGAGGGCGCGGGGTGACCGTGCCGGCCTCAAGAAATCCAAACCCCAGGGCCGACAAGCCGGGCAACGCCACCCCGTCCTTGTCGAACCCCGCGGCCAGGCCCACGGGGTTGGGAAACGTCAGCGCGTCCGCGCCCCGGCCCAGAGTGACCCGGAGTCGCGGATCGTCCGCCCGGCCCCACCGGCCCAAAAAAGCGAACGGAGCGGCCGCGCGCAAGGCGACCATGCCGAGGGCGTGGGCCTTTTCC
>DAOQNO010000188.1:0-3710 GCA_035332125.1 Elusimicrobiota bacterium
TTGTCCCGGGCGTTGATGTCGGCTTGGGCGGCCAAAAGCCGCTCGATGGTTTTCATTCGGTCGTTTTCGGCGGCGGTGCCCATTTTGCGCACGCGAACCACCGCGGCCATGAGGGGCGTCCGACCGTCCACGTCGGCGTCGTTGACCTTGGCCCCGGCGGCCACCAATTGATCGACGATGGTCGGGTCGTAGGCGTCCCCGGCGTACATCAGGGCCGTTCGACCGTTGGCGTCCCGGGGCCGCACATCGGCCCCTTTTTTAATCAACAGATCCACCGATTGGGTCCAGGCCTTCCCCGCGGCGTTCATCAACGCCGTTCGTCTTTCATCGCCTTGAAAATTGATCTTCGCGCCTTCGTCCAACAACAGGGCCACGATGTCCGCGGGGTCCCGGAAAGCGAATTTGGCCGCCGCGGTCAATGGGGAATCGGACCCGGAAAGCACGTTCACGTTCGAAGAATCCACGCAGGATTTGACGCCCTTAAAATCGCCGGCCGCGAGGGGCCCCCACAGGTCGCAGGCTTCCGCGGTCAAACCGGCCGCGCCCGCCAACACCAGGGCCAGGGCCCATGAATTCCTCATCATCGTTGAAATCCTCCCATTGAAATCGTCCGCGGGCCCGGCGGCGCCCGTCTTTAACGGCCCACCCAGGCGCCGGCGTAAAACATTCCAAGCCCCAAAACCACGCTCGAGGCGACGTAGGCCGCCGCGCCAATCCCGTGGCCGCTCCGAATCAACCCCGCGGTGTCCAGGGCGAAGGCGGAGAAGGTCGTGAACGCCCCGCAAAAGCCCGACATCAACAACAGACGTTGCTCGACGGAAATCCGAAAGCGGACCTCGGCCCAGGCGTGAAACAAACCCATCAAAAAACATCCCGCCAGATTAACGGTCCAGGTCGCCCAGAAGCCCCGGAGGGAGGTCCGGGCGAACCCCGCCGTCACGGCGTAACGCCCCAGGCCTCCGGCCACGCTGCCGATGATGAGCCCCATCAAGCCGCGGAGCATCTCAAGGAGTATACGTCCGATTAGCCGTGACGACCACGCCCACCCGGCGATCGTGGGGCCGCGCCGGCAAGCGCGTCGCGATTTGTTCCGGGAAGGCCAACGCCGCCGTTTGAACCGACGAACGCGCCAGAAATCGATCGTAGTATCCCCCGCCCCCGCCCAAGCGATCGCCGACCGGCGTAAACGCCGTTCCGGGAACGACCAGCAAATCCCGGACCCCCAGGCCCCGCTCCGACCGACGGTCGGTCCGCGGCTCCGGGATTCCGTAAACGTTGGGCTTTCCCCGCCCCGACCAGACGGCGAAGCGAAGGGTTTGGGTGGACGGGTCGACGATGGGGGCCAAAACGGTTTTGCCGGCTCGACGGCACAAGGCGATCAACGGGCCGGTGTCCATTTCGCCGGGACGCGCCACGTACACCGCCACGGCGGGCGCCCGAACGAAAACGGGCAGGCGGGCCAGTCGGTCCGCCGCTTTCCGCGCCTCCCGGGAACGACGACGAGTCGGCAATCCGCGAACAATGTCCCGGAAATGTCGTCGAAGAAAATCCTTGTGGCGAACATCCTGGCCGATCATGGAAGGGGCCGTCGCTCGGGCCACAGGGCTTCGTAATGTTCCTTCAAGCGCCGCTCGTCGCCCAGTTCCGTCGGCCGGTAAAAGGGTTTCCATTGGGTCATATAGGTTTGGGGGACGAAGTGTTTGGGAAAATCGTGGGGGTATTGATACCCCAGGCCGTGCCCGCGGCTTTCGGCGTCCCGGTTGGCGTCTTTGAGCGCGTCCGGGACTTCGCGCCGGGGGCCGTTTTCCACCTCCGCCCAGGCGGCGTTGATGGCCGCGTACGCGGCGTTGGACTTCGGCGCCAGCGCCACGTAAGCGGCCGCCTGGGCCAGGGGAATGCGCGCCTCCGGCATGCCCAGTTTTTCAACGACGTCAAAAACCGCGTTGGCGATCAGCAGCGCCCGGGGATCCGCATTGCCCACGTCTTCGGCGGCGGCCACCAACAGCCGGCGGGCGACGAACCGCGGGTCCTCCCCGGCGGCCAACATTTTGGCCATCCAATAAATCGCCGCGTCGGGATCCGACCCCCTCAGGGATTTGATAAACGCCGAAATCGTGTCGTAATGTTCGTCGGCCGACTTGTCGTAGCGAAGAGAGCGCCTTTGCGTGGAGGCTTCCGCCACGGACATCGTGAGATGGACGCGTCCATCTTTTTCCGGGGTCGTCAGGACGGCCAGTTCGAGGGCGTTCAGCACCCGCCGCGCGTCCCCGTCGGCCCGCGCCAAGAGATGTTCTTCGGCCTCGGGGTCCACCGCCACGGCGCGTTTCCCGAACCCCCGGGTTTCGTCCCCCAGCGCCCGCCGGAAAAGTCCCCGCAGGTCCTCCGTGCTCAAAGGCCGCAACTCATAAACCGTGGAGCGGGACAACAGGGCCGCGTTCACGTAAAAAGACGGGTTTTCCGTGGTCAGTCCGATGAGGGTGACCAACCCCCTCTCCACGTCGGGCAACAGAGCGTCCTGCTGGGTGCGATTAAAATGGTGGATCTCGTCCAGAACCAGGAGGGTCCGCCGCCCCTGACCCCGGCGGCGTTCCTCGGCCGCGGCCAACAAGCGGCGGATGTCGGGAACCCCGACGGTCACGGCGTTGGTCCGCTCCACGTGGGCCCGGGTTTTGAGGGCGACCAGCCGGGCCAGGGCGGTTTTGCCGCACCCCGGCGGGCCGAAGAAAATCGCGGAGCCCAACCGGTCGGCCTCGATCGCCCGCCGAAGGAGGCTCCCCTCGGCCACCAATTCCCGCTGGCCGACGAACTCGCCCCATTCGCGGGGGGCCATTCGCGCCGCCAACGGTTCGGCCGTCACCGGGGGCTCCGCCGTGGCGAAAAGATCTTTCACGCGGAGAGGGCCTTTTCCAAATTTTCAACCAACCCCCGCAGGCGCGTTTCGTCTTGGGGCGAAAGATCGGGGTTGTTTTTCTTGCTGCCCATTTCAAAAGCGATGTTCAACGCGGCCAGAACGGCAATTTTTTGGGTGTCCACGAGGCGCAGTTTATCGGCGATTTCGCGCATTTTTTGATCCACGTAAGCCGCCAATTGACTGGCTTCCAGCGGGGTCAAATTGCCCGGGTCGAGTTCGTAGTCCTTCCCGAAAATATTGACGCGGATTTTGTCTCGAACGAGGGGGTTCATGGTCAAACTCGCAATTTATCCAATTTCAAAAGGGCTTTCTCGACGCGGGCGCGAAGTTTTTGGCGCTCTTCGATCAACTCCCCGTGTTCCCGCAACAACCGCCGCGCCCGACGATTTTCCTCCGTCATGAGGGCCAGTTCGGCCTCCAACCGCTCCTTTTCCTTCCGCAAATCGTGAATCTCCGCCACGGCCTGGCGGACTTTTTCGGCCAACCGATTGAAAAGCGCGTTCGCCACGGGGCCAATTTAGCATAGAGCCGCCCCTCCCACAAGCTTCTCATCGTCGGTAAGTTAACGTTCTTTGTTAAATATCGCCGCGGCCGTCGCCGCCCGGCCGCGGGACCCGGCCGGATTGTTGCGGCCCCCCAGAATGTCTATAATAAACGCATGGCCACCAAAACACGTGTGCGATCGGATTTGCTGACTTACGTTGACCGGGAACCCACCGCCCTTTGGACGTTGGCCTCCCTGGCCGCGGCGGCCGCCCTGGTCGCGGCGCGATTTCACTTTGCCTCCTGGGCCGTTTTG
>DAOQNO010000189.1:0-3697 GCA_035332125.1 Elusimicrobiota bacterium
TGCTTGAAATGACGGACCGAGGTGAAGAGCATGGCGATGCCGTGCTCGTTGGCGGCGGCGATGCTTTCCTCGTCCCGAACGCTGCCGCCCGGCTGAATGATGGCCGCCACGCCCATCTTGGCCGCCTCGTCCACGGTGTCCCGGAAAGGGAAGAAACCGTCGGAGGCCATGACCAGGGGGAGGGGCTTTTTGACGTCGATGCCGGGGGCCGCCATTTTCATGTGGGCCACCTTCATGGAATCGATGCGGCTCATCTGGCCGGCGCCGATGCCGCAGGTCGTGCGGCCCCGCACCAACACGATGGCGTTGGACTTGACCTGTTTGACGACCTGCCAAGCGAACGCCAGGGACATTTGTTCCTCCGGCGAGGGCGCCCGGCGGGTCACCGACTTGGTTTCCACCGGCCGGGGGAGGTCCTGTTCCTGCATGAGAAACCCGCCGGAGATTTTGCGGATGTCCCATTCGTAGGGGTCCGCCAAAAGCGTGGATTGCTCCAGGAGGCGCAAGTTCGCCTTTTTCCCGAGGATTTCCCGGGCTTCCGGGTGATACCCCGGGGCGATCACGCATTCCAAAAAGAGTTTTGAGAGTTCCTGGGCGGTGTCCGCGTCCACGGCGCGGTTGAAGCCCACGATGCCGCCGAAGGCGGACACGGAATCGGCCGCCAGGGCCCGACGGAAGGCGTCGACCTGGACCTCGGCTTCGGACACGCCGCAGGGGTTGTTGTGCTTGATCACGACGCTGGCGGGGTTGGCGAAGGAGCAGACCAGCCGCCAGGCGGCGTCGCAGTCCAAATAGTTGTTGTAGGAGACCTGCTTTCCCTGGAGCACCTTGGCCCCCACGACGCCCCAGGCTTTGTTGCCCGATTCCATGTAGAGGGCGGCTTTCTGGTGGGGGTTTTCGCCGTAGCGGAGGTCCTGTTTTTTCCGAAGACCGGCGGCGATTTCGGCCGGAAATTCCTTGGACTGGGTTTTGTGGCGGAAGTAGTTGGCGATGACGGCGTCGTAATGGGCCGTGTGGCTGAAGGCCTTGGCCGCCAGGCGCTGGCGCGTTTCCGGGGAGAGTTTGCCCCGTTCGTTCAACTCCTCCAGCACGAGCGCGTAATCGTCCGGATCGCAGAGGGGCGCCACGTGGCTGTAGTTCTTGGCCGCGGCGCGGATCAGGGCCGACCCGCCGATGTCGATGTATTCGAGCATCTCGTCCTGGGGAATGTTCGTGTCGTTGCAGACGGTTTCAAAGGGGTAAAGATTGACGACCACCAGGTCGATGGGCGGAATGCCGTGCTTTTCCATGTCCTGGCTGTGGGCGGCCTTGTCCCGCAGGGCCAACAACCCGCCGAAGACCTTCGGATGGAGGGTTTTGACGCGGCCGTCCAGAATTTCGGGAAAGCCCGTGAGGTCCGAGACCTCCCGGACCTTGATTTCGGCCTGGCGGAGGGACTTGGCCGTCCCCCCCGTGGACAGGATTTCCACCCCCAGGTTGGACAACCCGTGGGCCAGTTCCACGATCTGGTTTTTGCTCGATACGGAAATAAGCGCTCGCCGAATTTCGACGGTTTTCATTCGTCTTCTCCTTGGTTCGAAAAAAATCGCCGGAGGGCCGAGCGGACGTCGTCCGCGTCGAACCCCTGACGGAAAAGGTAGCCTTCCAGGCGCCGCCGCGCGACCCGCGGGTCGAGGGCTTTCATCCGGCCGGCCCGGCGCCGCAGGGCCTCCCAGGCCCGGTCCGCGTCGGATCCGGCGGGCGTTTCCGCCGCGGCCAGAGCGTCCTCCACCGCGTCGGACCCGAGCCCCCGCTTGCGTAAATCCCGTCGGATGCGGTGATCGCCCTGGTTCGCCCGGCGGCGGCTTTCGACGGTTTGACGGGCCAGCTCCGCGTCGTCCACCAATTTCAATTCGGTCAGGCGGTCCACCACGCGGGGGACCAGGGCCGCCTCCACTTTTTTGCGTTTTAGGCGGTCGGCCAATTCCGCCCGGGTCCGGGCCCGGAACTTCAATAACCGGAGGGCCAAATCCATGGCGTGGCGAAAGTCGTCGTCGGCCGTCAAGGGAGATGGGGGGATCGGAACGGGTTCATTTTAACAAATTCGTCAAAGTCCGGCCCGGCGGCGAAACTCGGCTTCGTCGATCACCTCGACCCCGAGCTTTTGGGCTTGGCGAAGCTTGGAACCGGCTTCGGCCCCCGCCACGACGAAGGAGGTCGCGGTGGAGACGGACCCCGTGGCCTTCCCCCCCTGGGACCGTACGATCCCTTCGCCCTCGGCCCGGGTGCACTTTGTAAGGGTTCCGGTAAAGACCACGGTTTTCCCCGCCAGGGGGCCGCCGGCCACCGGCGCTTCCTCTCCGGGCTCCAGGCCCAGGCGCTTGAATTTGTCCAGAAGCCGCCGGACGGAAGTCTGGGCGAAAAAAGAAGTCACGGACTCCGCCATGACGGGCCCCACGTCCGGCAGGGCCTGCAGATCCTCCGCCGTGGCGGCGCGGAGGCGGTCCAGGGTTCGAAAATGGCGGGCGAGGGTCAGAGCGCCCTTTTCGCCCACGTCCCGAATGCCCAACCCGTTTAAAAACCGCCCCAGGGACCCGCGCCGGGATTTTTCAATGGCCGCCAACAGATTGTCGGCCTTTTTGTCTTTGAATCCCTCCAGTTCCAACAATTGGTCCTTGGTCAGGGCGTAGATGTCGGCCAAGTCCTTCACCCGGTCCCGGGCCAAAAGCGCCTGGACCACCGCTTCCCCCATTCCCTGTATGTCCATGGCGTCCCGGCTCGCGAAGTGGAGGAGGTTTTTCTCCACCTGGGCCGGGCAGGCCGGGTTCGCGCAACGGAAAATCACTTCCCCCTCCTTGGTCTTGACGACGGGTCCCCCGCAGGCCGGGCAGGCCTTGGGAATCGGGATGGCTTTTTCTTCCCCCGTCCGGCGGCCCACAATCACCGACAACACCTTGGGGATCACCTCCCCGGCCCGTTCGATCAAAACCCAGTCGCCGATCCGAAGGCCCAGGCGCTCGATCTCGTCGAAATTGTGGAGGGAGGCGTTGGAGATGGTCACGCCGCCGCATTCCACGGGCTCCAGTTTGGCCACGGGCGTAACGGCCCCCGTCCGGCCCACGGAAAACTCCACGTCCCGCACCCGGGTCGTGGCCTGGGCCGCGGGAAATTTGTAGGCCACCGCCCACCGGGGCGATTTAAAGGTCATCCCGAGGCGGCGTTGAAAGGGGATGCGGTCCACCTTGACCACGGCCCCGTCGGCCTCGAAGGGCAGGTCGGCCCGGTTTTCCCGAAAGCGGGCGCAGGTCGCGAGGACTTCCTCAAAGCTCGCGCACCGGGTCGTGTGCCCGTCCACGGGAAGGCCCCAGGCCCGGCAATCCTTTAAAAAGTCGTGGTGGAATTCGTGATCCACGCCGTCGACCACGCCGTAGGAGTGGACGAAATACCGAAGGGGCCGCCCGGCGGTGACGCGGGCCTCTTTTTGACGAAGGCTCCCGGCGGCGAAATTGCGCGGGTTGGCGAAGGCCGCGGCGGGATCCTCCGTGGCGATGCGCCGGTTGTAGGTCTCGAAATCCTTTTTGGTCACGAACACTTCGCCCCGGACTTCCAGTCGGGCCGGAGAACGGCCTTCCAGGCGAAGCGGGATGGCCCGAATGGAGCGCGCGTTGGCCGTGACGTCCTCCCCGGTTTCCCCGTCCCCCCGGGTGGCGGCGCGGAC
>DAOQNO010000190.1:0-3687 GCA_035332125.1 Elusimicrobiota bacterium
ACTGCCCCGGCGGTGGAAAGCGTGAGGCCCGCGGGGAAGTGGGGGGAGACGGTCGGACCCGCCCGGACCGGCGGCGGTCATGGCGTCAACGGTTCGTCTATGGTACAGTTTCTCCGTGATCGAACACGTCGTCCTCTTTAAACTGAAGGCCGAGGCGCCCGACGAGCGCAAGGCCGAAATGCTCCGTCAGTTGACGTCGCTCAAGGACCGGATCCCGGGCATTATCGGGGTGTCGGCCGGCGTCAATTTCAGCGCCCGGGCCCAGGGGTACACCCACGGTTTCGTGGTGCGGTTTCGCGATCGCGCCGCCTTGGAGGCCTATTTGCCGCACCCCGCCCATCAGGCGGTGGTGGAACACCACGTACGTCCCATCAGCGAGGGCGTGCTGGCCCTCGACTACGAATTTCAGTAAGGCCCCCGCCGGTGCGCGCCCGCGGGGTTCTCGTATTCCTTTTTTTCCTTCCCGCCCTTCTGGGCGCCCTTGAACCCCCCGCCGTTGTTCCCGATGCCGCCCCCGCCGACGCCGGCCGCTGGGCGGAGCGTCCCATTCGTTTGCCGCCCCTCTTTTGGTGGGAACGGGAGGGCGACCGCCGGTTTTTGATGGCGTCCCTGATCTATTGGGATTGGAAGGACACGGCCGCCTCCCAAAAACTGCTTTTCCCGTTGTTTTACAGCGGCCGGGAACCCGACCGGTCCCTTCTGGTGTCGCTGCCTTTTGTGGCCGCCTATCGACGGGGCGCGGAGCGGTGGATGGTGGCCGGACCGTTTTACCGTTCCCGGGGCGGGGTCTTCGCCCGAACGGCGTTCTTCCCGGTCTATTGGCAACAAACCCGGTTGGGCGGCGGACGCGCCACCATGTTTTTGCCTTTCCTCTTTTACGATTACCGGAACACCGACCGTTCCAAAATCGACCAGGCCTGGCCCCTGGGGTTTCGCCGGGTGCGGGGCACGGAATCCCGAGGCTGGATTTTAAACTACGTCTGGGCCCGGGCGCCGGACGAGGGCTTCCAAACCCTGTTCCCGCTCTATTGGCACACCCATTCCCCCGAACGACGGACCGACGTGGTGGGGCCCGTATACCGCCGATGGGAAGCCCGTCCCGACGGGGATCGCCGGTACGCGGGCCTCTTCCCCCTGGCGGGGGCGGGGGGGACGGTGGGCTCGGCCGCCGCGCGCAGTTCCTATCTATTTCCCGTTTACTTTTATCAACGGGAGCCGAACCATTCCCTGTGGCTGACGGTTCTGGCCAGCCGGGAACGGATCGCCGACCGCCGACGGGGGCACCTGTTGCTCTATTATTACGATCGGGACCCCGATCAAAGCGGCGCCGGGGTCTTTCCGGTTTTTTATCATGGCGCCAGCGCCGACGGTTTTTCCCGGGTCACCCAGGCGCTCAATTTTTACAGCCGCCGGGAGGGGGACGACCGGTTTCAGACCCTCTTCCCCCTCTACGGCCTTTGGACAAATACCGAGGGGTCCCGGTTTTTGTCCTGGGGGATTTGGCGCCGCCGGACGGAATGGTTGACCCCGGAAGGAACCCCCCGGGGGACGTCCACCAGCGGTTGGGCGTTCCTCTATCATTGGAAAAGAGACTCGCTCGGCAACGACACCCGGGTGTTGTTCCCGTTGTATTGGCACTACAATCGTCCCCCGGATTGGGGGATGGATTTGGCGTTCCCCCTCTACTTCCACTACCGGGACGGGCCCCTTTCCCTTACCGCCTCGCCCTTTTTCGTCCATGCCCGTCGGGGGGACAAGGAAAGTTGGAGCTGGTTGTTCCTCTACTGGCGAAACGATTTCGGACCCAAGAAAGCCGATCTGTTTTTTCCTTTTTATTACCGGGAGCGGGGGCCCCGTCGGTGGACCGTGGCCACGCCGGTGTTTTGGTCCCGGCGGAGCTCCTTGTCCCGGGAGGGCGCCCTGCCCCTGGCCTATTGGTACGCCAGTCGGGAAAAGGCCCGGACCTTCGTTTTGCCCCTCTACGGCCACGCCCGTACGCCGGACAGCCGCTGGACCGTCGTGGGATTGGGCTACCACCTTCAAAACGCCGAAGGGCGGACCTACGGCCTGTTCCCCCTGTGGGGCCGTTTCTTTTCCGAAAAATCCTCGGGAAGTTACCTTCTGCCCTTCTATTGGTCTTCCGGGGACGGCCGGGGCAACGGTTCCCTGGTGCTTCCCTTGCTTCTCACCTCGGTCGCCCGGAGCAAAACCGGTACCCCGGACCGGGAACGCCATGTCAACTATTTGATTTTGGGCTCCGTGCATCAAAAAGGGCCGGATCTGTCCCACGGGTTCTTTCCGCTCTACCAATACGTCCGGGAGGGGGATTTTCGAAACTTTTGGGCGCCCCGGATCCTGCCGCTCGCGGCCTGGGAACGACGGGGGGATTCCCGTCTCGGTTACCTCTTCCCCTACGGCGGACGGCGGACGCCCGCCCTGGATTGGGATTTTATTTTTCCCCTTTGGTACCGTTCTTGCCATTACGCGGTGGAGGAAGGCTCGGTCCCCCGGCGGGGGGAGGTCACGGAACGGGCCAGCGCGTTCTTCCCGGTGTATTGGAGCGGGAGCAACGCCACCCGCTCCTACGCGTTTGTGCCCCCGATTTACGGCCGTTTCGATGAGTCCGTGTTCACCGAAACCGGAGAACATCGACGGCGGTTCCGGGTGGTCACGCCCCTGGGTTGGAGCGCCGACACGGCCGCCGGCGGAAAATTCCGCCTTTTCTTCCCGGTCTATTGGCGCTTCGTCACCGCCCCCCGGGCGGATCACTCCACGAAGGACGTGGCGGTTTACGGGCCTTGGTTTCGCGTGAAAACGGCGGGGGCCGTGGGGGGATCCCGGACGATCGGCTTGGCGCCGTTTTTTTCGGCCACCCGAACGACCGAGGGGGATCGGTATTTCGATGTTCTGGGGGGCCTGTACGCCCGAGACGCCCGGGGCGGGCGGGTTCGCCACCGGTTTCTTTACTTTTTTTCAACGGCTCCCCGGTGGAACACCGGCGGGCAAAAATAGTTAAATAGAACCACCCCACACAAGGAGAACTCCATGTCCGACGCTCCCGCCCCCAGCCCCGAAAAAAAACGCGCTTTTGACACCTACGAATTGTTGGTGACCTCCACCGAGGAAATCACGCCCAAAAACCGGCACATCCGCTTCGACCTCCAGGGGGGGAAAACCCTTCATTTCAAGGCCGGCCAGTTCGCCCAGATTTTCGTGCCCCACGACGGCAAGATCCGCCGGACGAGCTATTCCATCGCCTCCAGCCCCCAGCACACGGACTATTTCGAGCTTTGCGTCACCCTGGTCGACGGCGGGGTTTCCTCGACGTTTCTCCACAAACTCCGCCCCGGGGACAAAGTTCAGGCCATGGCGCCTCTGGGAACTTTCACCCTCAAGGACGAAACCCGGGACATGGTGTTCATTTCCACGGGATCGGGCGTGGCGCCTTTTCGAAGCATGATTCAGGACCAGTTGGCCAAGGGGACGAGGAAAAACCTTTACCTGATTTACGGTCACCGCTACGAACCCGATCTTTTGTATCGCGCGGAATGGGAGGCGACCATGAAATCCCATTCCAACTTTAAAGTGTTGTTCACCTTGAGCCGGGACACGGCGTGGAAGGGCGAGCGGGGCTACGTGCAGGAGAAAATCGAGAAATTCGTTCCCGGCGTGAAGGAGAAGAATTAC
>DAOQNO010000191.1:0-3686 GCA_035332125.1 Elusimicrobiota bacterium
TCTACACCATCGACGACAAATTGTCCTTGCTTCTCACCCTGTCGAGCTTTGACGGAGACTTGGACAACAAAGAGCTTTCGTTCAATATCGTTAAAGAAGGGTATGACCACAACCCGCTCCTCGCGGGGGGCGAATACGTCTACAAATTGCTGAAGGGCGACGGCGCCCCCGCCAACCCCGAAGAGGCCTACAAAATCGCCACCGACCTGCCCGCCATGGAACCGAAAGCCCTGTCGCGCGTCGTGCGTCTTTGGTTGGGCAACGACGGCGTGGCCCGGGACACCGCCAAGGCCAAGGAACTCCTCGATCGCTTCAGCGACCCCGCCAATCCGGAACACGCTCGTTTGAGTCAGGAAGTTTTAGCGCCGCCCGCGGCGGCGACGCCTTTATGACGATTCCCTTGGCCTCGGTTAAGAAACTTTCCTTCCTGGATCGCTATTTGACGCTTTGGATTTTCTTGGCCATGGCCGGCGGGGTGCTTTTCGGCGGGGTCCTTCCCGCGGTCGGGCGTTTTGTGGGGGATCTTAAAGTCGGCACCACCAACATCCCCATTGCGGTGGGGTTGATATTGATGATGTATCCTCCGTTGGCCAAGGTCAAATACGAGCGGCTGGGGGACGTGTTTCGAAACAAACGGGTGTTGGGTTTGTCCATTTTCCAGAATTGGGCGGTGGGCCCTGTTTTGATGTTTCTCCTGGCGGCGGTGTTTTTAAGGAACCGCCCGGAGTATTTCGCGGGGTTGGTGCTCATCGGTTTGGCTCGCTGCATTGCCATGGTTATCGTTTGGAACGAGTTGGCCGAAGGCGACACGGAATACGCCGCGGGATTGGTCGCCTTTAACAGCGTTTTTCAGGTGGCTTTTTACAGCGTCTACGCCTATTTCTTTTTGACCGTTCTTCCTCCCCTCGTTGGTTTGCAAGGAACAACGGTTTTCGTTCCCATGGGGACCATCGCCGAAAGCGTCATCATTTATCTGGGCATTCCTTTTTTAGCGGGGTTTGTGACCCGGTGGGTCGCTTTAAAAACGAAGGGGGCGGATTGGTACGAAATGGTTTTCCTTCCCCGTATTGCCCCCATCACCTTAACCGCCCTTCTTTTTACGATCCTGATGATGTTCAGCATGAAGGGCGGGGAAATATTGAGGATTCCTTTGGACGTGGGGCGGGTGGCGATTCCCCTGTTGCTGTATTTCGTGGGGATGTTCCTGGTCAGTTTCTGGTTGGGAAAAAAGTTGGGGGCGGATTACTCCAAAACCGCGACGTTGTCCCTCACCGCCGCGAGCAATAACTTTGAATTGGCCATCGCCGTGGCCGTCGGGGTGTTCGGCCTCCATTCCGGGGCGGCCTTCGCGGCGGTCATTGGCCCGTTGGTCGAAGTCCCCGTCCTGGTGGGGCTTGTGAAAGTCGCCCATTTTTTTAGAACACGTTACTTTGTCTCTTGACGATTAAAGGACCGATCCGTTCCGCTGGACCGTGTATGGAGCAAACAGGATTTGTCGGAAGAGGGTATAGGCCGCCGAAGGATCCATTGCGACCGCCCAACGGATGTCTTATCCTAAACCCATGAAAATCCTCATTCAAATCGTTTTGTCCTTTTTCCTTTTGTGGTGGCCTCTCATTCTGTTTACTTCGGTGATGATGTTCGACGCTCCGGGATCCACGGAGAAAATCGGCAACATCGTCTTTGTGCTTGGGCTGACCTTTTACCCGGTGCTGATCGGAGTGGGGGTTTATCTCTTTAAATTTCCGCTTTGGGGGATCCCGCCCAAGTATGTGCTGGCCGCCACCGTCGTGGTCCCGATCCTGGGGGCGTTCCTCTTTGGCTATCCCCAAATGCTCAAAACCCGACTGGCCGGCCTGCCAACCCGGGGCTATTTCGTCAAGGAATCCAAAGTGTATTACTCCGGACGCCGCATTGAGGCCGACCCGGCGACCTTCGCGCCTTTCAACGAAGAGGACGGCATCGGCCGGTCGGATTACGCCCGGGATCGGGAGAAGGTCTTTGCCCGGGGGAAAACCATCCTCGGCGCCGATCCGGCGACTTTCAAGTTCGTCGGCAAGTCCCATTTTTATCAGAAGGACAAAAACCGGGTTTATTACAACGGAAGAGTTCTCGAATCGGCCGACCCCGGCACCTTTGAGACGCTTAAAACCGCCGACGGCAAACCCACGGAATTCTACCGGGACCGCACGGCCGTTTACTTTGGCGATCGGCCCATGCCGCTCCTTAAAGGGGCCACCGCCCGGCTCGTGGGGCGAAATGTCGTGGCGGACGATCAAAACGCCGTCTTCTACGATCAGCCCCTGGAAGGCGTGGACGTCAAAACTCTCCGGGCCCATTCCGACGACGAATCCGTCGCCCTGGACAAGGTCTCGGTGTTTTACGAAGGGATCCGGGTTCCCGGGGCGGACCCGACGACCTTTAAACCTTTGGAACGTTCCTACGCCAAGGACGTCCGGCGGGTTTATCATTTCTCCCAAAAGAAAATCACCGTCGTCGAGGGGGCCGACGCTCCGACGTTTGAGGTCACCTCCTACGACTCGGCCACCGGCACCGAAGCCAAGGACAAATCGGCCCGTTACATGGAGGGTCGGCGAAAATAGAGTCGGACCGGCGCCGGGGGGGCGCTGTCGGCCCCGGAATTTGTCGTTTCGATGGATCGGTCGCGGAGAGAAATTGAAAAAATCCAAAAAACGAAAACAGGCCAAACGCCTCCGAGCCGAATCGACGGGCGACATTTATTCCCACGATTCCTGGGACGGTGAACTTCCTCCGTCGCAACCCAAAAAGCTTTCGCCGTGCCCCTGCGGGAGCGGGAAGGTCTTTCGGGATTGCTGCCGGGCCCATTGGCCGACATGGCGAAGTGAGCTTCCGGGAGCCGGCGTCCTGGGAAAAGGGATCAAATATCCGGATGTCGGAAAAAACCGTTGAAGCGGACAAAATGAATACAAAACGTCGACACCCTTTGCCTATTCGCTCCCCGGTGTTCCTCACCGCCCGTCCATGGTCACGTTGATCGGAATCGTCGTCGCGGTATTCTTTTTCGCCGGCCTGGTCCTGCTGGTGAAGTGGTTCCAGCGCTGCCCCCGGTGCAAAAGCCTGTGGGGCCCCACGGGAGTCCGGGGGTGGCTGTTGCCCAACGACGGTTACAAGGTTAAGCGGAGGTGCCGAGGATGCGGACATGTCTGGGAGGAAGAAACAAAATTCGAACCCATGACGCCTTAATCCCAACCCGGCCGGGTTCGCCCCGTCCAGGAACTCCCGTCATGGAATTCGATTTTCGGAACTCGCCATCCAATAAATCTTCGGTATACTTTCACCACCATGCCCGATTTTCCCGTTAGTCCCAGCAAATGGAAAGCCCTGGAGGCCCGCCTGATCGGTTTGGGCGTCCGGGAGGGGGATTTGGACGAGCAATTTGTCCGATCGGGCGGCCACGGGGGACAGAACGTGAACAAGGTGTCCACCTGCGTTCTGTTGGTCCACCGGCCCACGGGCACCACCGTGCGGTGCCAGGAGGAACGGTCCCAGGCCATGAACCGCTACCGGGCCCGCCAGCGCCTGGCGGAGAAAATGGAAGAAAAGCTCCTGGGCGCCCGGAGCGCGAAGCAACAAGCCATCGAAAAGATCCGCCGCCAAAAACGCCGCCGAGCAACCCGAGAGGACGTTGGCCGAACGCTTTTTCA
>DAOQNO010000192.1:0-3657 GCA_035332125.1 Elusimicrobiota bacterium
CCCGAGGAGCCGCCGGGGACGCGGGTCGGGTCCCAGGGGTTCTTGGTGGTGAAATAGGCCGAGTTCTCCGTGGAGGACCCCATGGCGAATTCGTCCAGATTCGTTTTGCCGATGAAGACGGCGCCCGCGTCCCGAAGGCGGGCGATGGCGGTGGCGTCGTAATTCGCCACGAAGTTTTCAAGGATTTTGGAGGCGCAGGTGGTGCGGGTGCCCGTCACGCACATGTTGTCTTTGATCGCGACCGGAACCCCGGCCAGGGGCCCCGGGTTTTCCCCCCGGGCGAGCCGGTCGTCCACCGACCGAGCCTGGGCCAGGGCTTTCTCCTCGTCCAGGGACAGGAAGGCTTTGACGGTCTTGTCCCAGGCCTTGGCGCGGGAGAGAAAGGCCCGGGCCACTTCCTGGGCGGAGATTTTTTTGGATTTCACCCGGTCGGCGATGTCCCGGGCGGTCCACTCGTGGGGGGCGCTCACTCGATGACCTTTCGCACCTTGAAGAAAACGTCCTCCCGCTCGGGCGCGTTGGCCAGAATCGACTCCCGGTCGGCGAAGGGGACGGCAACGTCCTCCCGCCACACGTTGGAGAGGGGCGCCACGTGATGGGTGGCGGCCACGGCGTCGGTGTTGTAGGCGCTCAGGGTTTGAATGTGGTCCAGGATGCGGGTCAGCTGGCCGAGGTATTTTTTACGCTCGGCGTCGGTCAGGGCGAGCCGGGCCAGGCGGGCCACGTGGTTGACGTCTTTTTCGGTCAGGGACATGGGCGTATTTTACAAGTTACGCGGTGGGTTCGAAATTCGCGTAACGGACCAGGATGCTTTTTCGGGCCCCGGAATCGAACAACACGGTGACTTTCAAATTTTCGCCGGAGCCGTTTTTGTCCAGGATTTTCCCCTCGCCGAACATGGGGTGGCGCACCCGTTGGCCGATGCGCAGGGGGCGCTGGCCCCCCGGCGACGCGGTGTCGCCCTCGTCCGGGTCGAAGGACGCCACGGCCGCGGGCCGGGGGGCCGCCGCGGCGGGCTCCACGGATTCGAAAAGGCCCGAGGGCACCGGACGTTCCGCCGTGAGGCCCGCCTCGGCCACGAAGCGGGAAGGCACATGCCAGTTGGAGCGGCCGTAAATTTTACGGGAAGAGGCGGCGGTGAGCGTCAGAAACCGGCGGGCCCGGGTGATGCCCACGTAGGCCAGCCGCCGCTCCTCCTCCAACTCCTTCTCGTCAAAGGCCGATTCGCCGATGGGAAAGAGGCCTTCTTCCAAACCCGTCAAATAAACCGACGGAAATTCCAGCCCCTTGGCCAGGTGGACCGTCATGAGCGTCACGGCGCCGCCCTCGGCTTTCAAGTTGTCCAGGTCCGAGGCCAGGGAGACCTTTTCCAGGAAGGTCGGCACCGACTTGTCCTCGGAGACGTCCTCGAATTCCTTGGCGGCGTTCACCAATTCCTGCAGGTTGTCCAGCCGGTGGGCCGCCTCGGGGTCAGTGTCCACCTGTTCTTCCCAGTGGGCCCAATACCCGGTCGCCTCCAAAACGGCCTGAACCATGACGGCCGCGGTTTTTTCCCCCGGGCGCTGGGTCAGGGCGGTCATGACATCGATGAATTTCAACAGGTTGCCCCGGGCGGCCGGCGTCGTTGCCGGGTCGGCGGCGGCCTGCCGGGCCGCCTCGAAAAACGTCAGACCCCGGGCCGCGGCCAATTGGTCCACCCCTTGGATGGTGGTTTTGCCGATGCCCCGGGGAGGGTTGTTGATCACGCGCTTGGCGGCCACGGAATCGGACGGGTTGTTGAAGAGCCGCAAATAGGCCAGAACGTCTTTGACTTCCATCCGTTCGTAAAACCGAACGCTGCCCACGAGCGCGTAGGGCAGGCTTTCGCGACGGAAGGCGTCTTCCAGAACCCGGGATTGGGCGTTGGTTCGGTAGAACACGGCGACGTCCGACGGTTTGGCCTCGCCCGACCGCACGCGGTTCGCCGTCTCGTGGGCGATGAACCGAGCCTCCTCCAACTCATCGGCGAACTCCTGGAACCGCACGGCGTCCCCGCCCTTTTGCTCGGTCCACAGACGCTTGTCTTTTCGAAAACGGTTGCGGACGATCAACCGGTGGGCGGCCTCCAGAATGGGCTCGGTGGAGCGGTAATTCTGCTCCAGCTTGACCACGGTGGCGCCGGGGTAGTCCCGTTCGAACTCCATGATGTTTCGAATGTCGGCGCCGCGCCAGGAATACACGCTCTGGTCGTCGTCGCCCACGACGCAGAGGTTTTTGGGCGGCGCCACCAAGTGTTTCGTCAACAAATACTGGGCGTGGTTGGTGTCCTGGTATTCGTCCACCAAAACGTGTCGGAAACGGGATTGGTATTTCGCCCGCAGGTCCTCCCGGTCGCGCAGGGCCATGGTGGAGCGAAGAATCAGGTCGCCGAAATCCAGGGCGTTGGCCTTGGCCAATTTCTTTTGGTAAAGGGAATAAATCGTCGCCACCATGTTGCGGAAGGGGTCGTTTTGGGCCAGGGCGTGGATCGTGTAGGAGCCGGCGTCCAGCAGGTCGTCCTTGGCCCGGGAGATGACCGAGAGGACCTGGTTCGGTTTGTATTTTTTTTCGTCCAGACTCAACTCCCGCAGGCACTCCTTGAGAACCTGGGTTTGATCGTTGTCGTCGTAAATCGTGAAGCGGGGGTCCAGGCCCGCCGCGGCGGCCTCCACCCGGAGGAATTGGGCGCAGAAGGAATGGAAGGTGGATATCCAGACGGCGCGCCCCCGGCCGCCCGTCAGTTCGTCCACCCGGCGGCGCATTTCCGCCGCGGCCTTGTTGGTGAAGGTGACGGCCAAAATGTTCCAGGGATTGACGCCTTCGGACAGGAGATGGGCGATGCGAAAAGTGATGACCCGGGTTTTGCCCGAGCCGGCCCCGGCCAAGATGAGGAGCGGCCCCTCCCCGTGGGTCACGGCCTGGTGCTGGGGAGGATTGAGCGTGGCGAGGAGGGAATCGGAAAGCGCCATAACGGAAGGCATTATACCTTAAGGACGATAAAATGCCGAACCGGGCCCCCCGGCGTTATTCCGACGGATTCGGAACGTTGGGAAAATGCAAAAGGACCAACCCCTGGTCCTCGTCCACCACGTAGGACCGGTGGCGCTCCAGAAAGGCCGCCTGCACCTCCCGAAGTTCCGGAATGGCCTGATCAACGCAAAGGTTGTCCAGAAAAATCCACCGGGCCGGACGGGGGCTCGGGGCGACGGCGACGAACCGCCGCAAGGACACGTGGGCCAACAAATTCGTTTGGGCCATGACGGAATCCCCGGGCGGCAGGCGGTCGATCATGCGCCGGGCCGCCGCCCGACGCGCGGCCGAGGCTGCGTGGTAATAAAGGGGAATACGCGAAGCGTTGAACCCCAGCAAAAGGAGCCCGGCCAGCGGGAGGGCCCTCCGCTTCCAGAGAGGGGGACGACGGGCCCATTCGATCACTTTTCTCAGCCCATGGGCGCCCCCCCAAAACAGATAGGGAAGAAAAGCGGCGGAATAGTGCAATTCAAACCGCTGCTGCCAGGGATTGGCGGACACGGCGTTGAGGAGGATCGGAAGAATCCAGGCCACGGCCCGAAGGGGACTGAGAAGACGACGGGCCCATTCGATCACTTTTCTCAGCCCATGGGCGCCCCCCCAAAACAG
>DAOQNO010000193.1:0-3609 GCA_035332125.1 Elusimicrobiota bacterium
CAGGCCAAGGACAAGGTGTTGATCGAAAAACCCACCCCCGAAATCAAGATCGACGTGCGGGACATGGTGGATTCCGTGACGGAAAAAACGGAGAAGCTGTTGGAGCGTCCCCGGCCGGTTCCGGGCGACGAAGATTTTCAACGGTTCGACCGCTTGTCCTCGAATCAAACCGCCCGCCCCTGGTTGCCGGAATTGGCGGAACCGCCCCTGATCAGTTTCCGTCCCGAACCGGCGAAAACCACCGTCAAAGGCTGGCGGCTGGAGATCACGGACGAAACGGGCGAGGTGATCCAAACGTTGACGGGCAACGGGAACCCGGTGGACGAAATCGTTTGGGACGGCACGGTGAAGGACGGAAAGATGATCAAAGTCGCGACGGCCTATTCGTTTCGTTTCATCACCGTCGATGAATACAAAAACGCCCACACCACCCTGGGAAAGGCGTTCACGCTGAAACACCTTAAATTCGAAGACAAGAAAAACATGGTGGTCGAGATCTCTTCCAAGTTCCTCTTCAAGGACGAAAAGATCGCCCCCGAGGCCCTGCCGATTTTCGAACGGACCCTCGACGTGCTTCGGGACTACTCCCGGTACCCCTTCGCCCTGGAATTCCACACCGACGCGCCTCAGGGGGATCTGGTTAAAGCCCGTCAAAAAGTGGTGACGGAAAAAATCACCCGCGACATGCTCTTGCCCAAGGACAGCATCAAATACACCTACAGCGAAATCAAAGACCGGGGCGACGTACTCCGGTTTGTGGTTCGCCTCCGCTAGGCAACTTTAAAAACGCCAACGCCACCGCGGCCGACAGGGCCATGAACGCGCCCAGCCGAAAGGCCGCGGCGTCCCCCCGCCATTTCCACACCAAGCCGAAGGCCACGGAGGCCAGAAGGGATCCGAACCCCACCGTCAGGTGGTAGAGCCCGAACACCGATCCCCGAAGCGCGGCCGGGGCCAAATCCGCCATGAGGGCCCGCTCCACCCCTTCCGTGAGTCCAAAAAACACCCCATAAACGCCCATGAGCGCCCAGGGCGCCCAATCGCCCCGAGCCACGGCGAACAGGCCGTAAACGGCGGCGTAAATCCCCCATCCCGCGATGAGAAGTCGTTTCCGCCCCCAGCGGTCGGACCAAAGTCCGCTTGGGACCGAGGTGGCGCTTTTAACAACGTGGTGAAAACTCCACAGCAGCGGCAGGGCCAGAACGGGCAAACCCAATTGTCGGGCTTTGAGGAGGAGGAAGGCGTCCGAGGCGTTTCCCAGATTAAACAGAAGCAAGACGCCCAAATAGCGTTTAAAACCGGTCGGAACCGCCCGCCAGGCTTCCAGGGGCTGGAAAACGCGGGAATCCCGGACCGTTCCGGGGATTTCCCGCAGACCTCGGGCGACCAGAAGGACGACCAAGGCGCCCGGAATCGCCGATAGGAAGAAAATAAGCCGCAGGCGATCCGGCAACCGCCAGAGGATCAAGGCCGCCAGAAGGGGCCCGATCACGGCCCCGAGATGGTCCATGGCCCGGTGAAATCCGAAGGCCCGCCCCCGGTGTTGCGGCGGAACGGATTCCGCCACCAGGGCGTCCCGGGGGGAGGTGCGAAGCCCTTTGCCGATCCGATCGGCGAAACGAAGGGCCAGCACCGCCGGCCAGGATCCCGCCAGGGCGATCAGGGGTCGCACGGCGTTCGAGACGGCGTACCCCACGCCGATCCAGATCTTCCGACGGTGAAGGCGGTCCGACAGATAGCCCGAAAAAAGTTTGAACAGGGACACGGCCGATTCGGCGACCCCTTCGATCAAGCCCAGGGACGCCGCCGACGCCCCGAGGGTTTGCGTGAGGAAAATCGGAAGGAGGGGGTAAATCATTTCCGAAGCGGTGTCGTTTAGAAGGCTGATCCCGCCGAGAACAAGAACGTTGCGCGGCAGTCGGAACCCGGGCGTTCGGTCCGGGGGAGCGGGGGGCGGTATGATGGATGTCATGTTATTAAAAAACAAGATTACTATAATGAAACGCATCGGAAGGTGTTTCCCATCCTGTCGGAGGTTCTCTATGAATTGCGTTCGTCTGGCCATCGCCGCCGCGTTGATTTTTTCGTCTTTCCCCGTTCCGGGTTTCTCCGAGGAGAGCGGTCCGTCCCTGTCCTTGGACGACCTGGGTTTTAAAGAGGATCAAACCCGCGGCAACGCCGAACTTCAAAATCAATTGCATCGTCGATCGCGCATGTTAAAAACCCATCAAATTCTGGGACTGGCCACGGCCGTGCCCTTGATCGCCACGGTGATGACCGCCCCGGAATACGAATCGGCGACCCCGGGGGGCGTCAATTCGGAAACGAAGACCCACCGCGCCTTGGGCGTCACGGCGGGGGCCATGTATCTGACGACGGCGTCCTTCGCGTTTTTCGCCCCGGAGGGCGAAGGGGTGAAACGGAACAAGGGGCTGACCAAAGTCCACAAGGCCCTGGCTTGGATTCATTTTCCCGCCATGATCGCCGCCCCCATTCTCGGCTACCAGGCCTACAAGCAGGCCGATCGGGGGGAAAGCGTTCACGGGGCGGCCAAGCACCACAAGGAAGTGGCCGGGTTGGCCGCCGGAACTTACACCGCGGCCATGTTGGTCATGGTCTTTAACTTCTAGGAGGCTCCCGTGCGCCGATTTTTCCTCTTCGCTTTTCTATTGGTGGGCGCGGTCGGCCTTCGGGCCGGGGGGTGGGTTTTGGATTCATCGACCCTGACCTACCGCGTGACCCACCGTTTGCACAAAGTGGAAGGCACCAGCCACGGGGCCCGGGGCAAAGGGCTCTGCGATGGTTCGGGGTGCCGGTTTCTGGTGGCCGCTCCCGTCAATACCTTTGATTCCGGAGACAGCAACCGCGACCTGCACATGATCGAAACGACCCGGGGGGCCCAATTTCCCATGGTCAAAGTGTCGGTCAACTTGGCGGCCGTCCCCGCGGGGGAGGCGTTCACCGCGGACCTGTCCATCGAATTCGCCGGGAAATCCCACCGCTACGCGTCCGTTCCTTTTCGCGTGGCGGATCGTTCGGCCGGCCTTCGATTCACCGGTCAAATCCCTCTTCGCCTGACGGATTTCAGCGTTCCGGCCCCGTCTTTGCTCGGGATGGCGGTCAAGGACGACGTGCCCGTCGATGTCGAAATGAGCTGGTCCCAAAAACCTTAATCGATTCGGGGGCCCTCCCGACGGCCCGGGAATCGACGCGTCGACGCGGGGGCCGGGACCGAAAGAACGAAACCCCGTCTCTTGACGGCCGTCGCCGGACTTGAGACGATACCGCCGTGACCCCCCTTCGCAAGGCCACGCCCCTGGCCGAACCCCTGATTTCGGGGGGGCGGTCCCTCCGTCGGCTGGACCGATTTTTGGCGGGTTTGGAGCGCCAATCGAACGGGGCGCTCGAAATGGAAGGCGTCGGATTCCTCCTGGCCCTCGGCGCGCTCGACGGGGGAACGGGCCCCGACGTTTCCCTGCTCCTATTCTACCTGGTCCCCGTTTTTTGGTACGCCTGGTTTTTGGGCCGTCGTCACGGCTTGCTCATGGCCCTGGCCGCGGCCGTGGTGGAATTTACCGTCGATCTTAAATCGGCCCACGCCCATCCCCC
>DAOQNO010000194.1:0-3608 GCA_035332125.1 Elusimicrobiota bacterium
CCAAACCCGCTTGTGGGCCGGCGTCCGGTTCAAAAAAGACTATTCGAATTTCAAGCGGGTTTGGGGGTACGCCTTCGGTCCCCACGTTTCCACCCCCGGACGGTTTTTGGCCGCGCTGGTCCTGGAGCTCAAAGCGCTGGGCGTCGATCCCCGCTCGGCCACGCCCTTTGAAACGACCGAGGGGAATCTGGGCCTCCGCTTCCTCTGGAGCCACCCGGGCGAAAAGCCCCGGGAGCGGACGGTTGTTTTTATCGACGGCACCGCCGCTTCGCCCGTGGATCTGGAGCGGACCCTTCAAACCCTCCCCCCCTTGGACGTCGTCTACCAACGGGCGGGCGAACTGATCCCGCTGTTGATCGAGGCGGATCCCCGGTTGGTCGCGGTAATGAACCGACGAATGGCGCCCGGCGGCCGGTTCGCGATCAATCCCTACGCCCGCAATTGGGGGAGCCGCCAGACCATCGACCGGAAAATCGTTTTCCCGTTTCCCCTGCTGGAGGTGTCGATTCCGGAGGAAGAGTCGCGGGCCGCCCGGGTGACCGAACGCCAGCTTCGGGCGGCCGGCGCCCTGGACCTGTTGGACGACACCTATCCCCGGGACAATCCCTACGGTTTTCGAATGGCCATCCGCGAAGCCGCGCCGGAAGTCGATTTGCTGGCGGAGGAGCGCGCTCCCTCGGCGGTTTTGGATTGGTTCGACGGCGACGTGGCCATGGACGGGGCGTCGTCCGAACCCGTCGAGGCCCTCGCCCGGGAAAGCGTTCGCTGGGCCCGGGACGCCCAGTCCGCCGTTTTGGACCTTCTTCGAACCGCCCCTCTCCCGCCGGAAACCCGCGCGGCCGTGGAGCCCCTCGTGTTGGATTACTTGTCCCGGTACAGCGCGGACCACCCCCGTCCCCACGATTTTTCGGATCTGTTTCCCCGCGCGCGCCGTTGGATGGGGGGGGATCCGGCGGTGAATTTTACGGACCACCGGGTGCGGGGCAAACTGGGCCTTTCGGACGACGACGTGTTCATCGACACGCTGAAAGCGCTGCTCGTGTTTCGGGAGGCCGCCCATCAATTGGGCGCCGGGGCCAACGCGCGCCGGCCCCTGGCCGAACGCCTGGACGTGTTGCATCGGCAATACCTGCGCCTTCGATTGGCCCGGGCCCTTCTGGCCCGGCCCGGACTGACGATCCCGGCGGAGGCGTCGTTCATCGCCCGGACCATCGACGAAGCCTTCGCCCGGGTCCGGGAATCGATCGATTGGACGGACCGGTCCATGGATTACGTGGACGTGCCGGCCCTGTTGGAAGGGGAACGCTCGATTCTGGAGGAGGAAACGGCGGGGGGCTACGTGGCGGTTCGTCTGCGGGTGGCTCCCGACGTGGAAAAATTGGGAAAGGTGTTTGCCTACGACGGACTGTTGTTGACGGGGCTGCGGCATTTTGTCCAGGAGGCCATCGAGGTGGCGAGCCGCCGCGCGCCCGCGGAGGTGGAGTGGGTGACGGTCCAACTTTCCATGACCCGGGCCAATGAAATTCGGGTGGGCGTTCGGACCACCTTCAAACGGGAAGGGTCCTGGACGGTGGACAACCGGTTCCAATCGGCCCTGGACTCCGTGGGCGGCGATTGGGGCCCCCGGACCGGGGATCCGAACCGGGAGGCCTGGTTCACCCTGCCGGTACTGAACGCGCCCGTTCCCAACCTTTCCTGGAAAAACCGCCTCGTCATCGTCCTGGGAGGTCTCGCCGGGACCCGAAAGGAGGCGGTGGCCCGATCCCTGGCGAGTCGGCTGGGCCTGCGTTATCTGCGGGCGGGGTTTTTAATGCGGATCGTCCTCTACGAATTGCTCACCCGTTACCGCGGCACGGACCTTTCCAACAACGAGCGCGTCGCCCGCTACGCCCGGTCCATTTTGGCGGAAGTGGATTTGACCCAGGAACCGGTGCGGGTGCGGGGGGTCAGCACCGCCGAACCCGACGCGGAAGGCGACACGTACCGCGACCGGGTGCGGGCCCTCATTGATCGTTCCCCGGAAAACACGCTTCTGTTGGATCGTCTCGCCGGCCTTCCCGGCGTTCAAGAGTCGTTGGTCGAAAAAATCAACGCCACGTTGCGGGTGGCGCGGTCCCAGAATTCATACAACGGCGTGGTCCTCGTCGTCACCCGCCCCGCCTTGAAATCCGGCGGGGACCCCGCCGTTGTTCCCTTTTTCCTTCACGCGGAAGACGCCCTGCGGGCCCAACGAACCGGCGTGGACCCCCGGCGGTTGACCGAGCGGGACCGGGCCTCGGGCGTTGTCGGACTGGAGGGGGAATTCCTTCCCGCCGCCCGGGTCGACGCCAATCGGTCGGTCCGGGAGGTCGTTAAGGACATTTCCGATCGGCTTCAAGGGGCCTATCAGACCGAGGCGGGGTTTTACCGGGAATTTGTCGAATCCCACGGCTTGAAAGGCGGGGTCGGTGCCGACATCGCCACCTCGTCCCATTTCGAACCGGCGCTCGGTCTTCGGGCCGGTGGGCTATCGACGGTTTACGCCGTTGATTTTCTGAACGGGGCCCCGAAACAAATCGAAGAGGGCGTTTGGTCGATCAACGGCGACGCCACGCGCTTGAGCGCCACCCCCGAATTCGGCCGGGAAAAACTGGACCTGCTGGTCTACAACGATTCCCTGCAATACATCGTCGATCCCCACTATTGGCACAACGCGGCCTACGTTCGGGAAAACCCCGGAGCCTGGGACGGCGACGACGGTTTCTCGCTCGTTCAAGACCTGTTGGATCAATCCATGAAGGAAGCCTGGGCCACCCTTCGACCCGGCGGTCGGATTTTAATCACGTGGACGGCGGTTCGCCCGTCGCCCAGCGGGCGGGTGGCGCCTCTGGCCGGTCGCGACGTTCGGGAACTGCTGGCGTTCGCCGGGTTCACCGACATCGAACCGCGGGAGCTGGCGCCCGGACGCTTCGTCGTCACCGCGGTCAAACCCCACCCCCCGTCGGTGGGGCGGGTTCAATCGGTTTTCAACGCGGCGTTGACCGGCCTACGGACCCGGGGCCCGAACGGACGAAAGCTTTATTTGTTTCTCACCGTGGCCGTCGTCCCTTGGCTGGAGGAGTTGGTCTTCCGTCAGTGGGTCTTCGGCGACGCGTCCCTCCTGCCGTTGTTTCAATGGTTCGTGGCCGTCCCGGTGTTTGTGTTGGCCCATCGGATCCTCCATCGGGAATCCTGGGTGGAAACCTTTTCGCGGATCCTTCCGGCGGTGCTGTTTTCGGCGGCCTTTCTGGCCGCCCCGGGCCAGGGCTACAACGTGCTGCTCCACGCCCTCTGGAACGCCGCGGTGTTGGCCCTCGGCCGGGGTCCGTTGATGTCGGTGGCGGGCGGCGCCCCGACGCCGCTCTACGATTTTTACCACCGGGTCTTCCACCGCCGTCCGCTTCGGGACGTTTTCGACCAAGCGGCCCGTCGCGTCGGCGTCCGGGCCTTCGTGTTGGACGGCGATTGGCCGGACGAGCGCGGCGCGCCCCCGCGGGTGGAGGTGTTGGTGTCCGTTTCGGAAGTCCCGGGCCGGGATCCGGCCGCTTCGTTGTTCCAATTTCTCCGCGAGGCCCTGCCCCGTCTGACCG
>DAOQNO010000195.1:0-3597 GCA_035332125.1 Elusimicrobiota bacterium
GCCGGGAAATGGGGAAAACCCGCCGGCGCGGGCCGGTCCCCGCGGTGCTCGCGGGGGCCGGCCGCCCGTGGGCGTTAATTAACGTTGAAGCAGGGACAGGATGCTTTGCGGCGACTGGTTGGCCTGGGCCAACATGGCGGTGGCGGACTGAACGAGGATCTGCCACTTGGTGTAGCTCGCCATTTCGCTGGCCATGTCCACGTCGCGGACCCGGGATTCCGAGGCCGTCACGTTTTCCAGAGCCACGTTGAGGCTGTTGATTTTGGTTTCCAACGTGTATTTCTGGATGGACCCCAACTGCGCCCGGGCCGTGGAGACGTCCGAGATGGCTTCGTCCACGATCGCGAGGGCCGACGTCGGGTCGGTGGCCAGGTCGTGGGCCGCGCCGGAGAGAATCCCGGACAGTCCCAGGGCGCCGCCGGCCGTGGTCCCGAGGGACGAGGCGCGCACGTCGGTGATGCTGGTCGTCACCGTGTCGGAGGCTTCGGAGCCGACCTGGAAGGTCAACCCGCCCGCTTCGACCGAGAACGCGTTGGTGTAGGTCGCCACGGCGTTGCCCGCCGAAGTCACGGCGACCGCCGTGCCGGCGTAGGCCGTGCCGGTGTTGGCGGTGAGGGTCAACCCCGCCCCGGTCGCGCCTTGGCCGTTGATCGTGCCGACGATGTCGCTGCCGGCGTCGGTGCTGAACCCGCCCGCGCCGAACAGGTTGCTGGACGCGTCGTTGATCGACACGCTGTAGGCCGAGCCGTAGTTGTTGTGACGGACGGCCACGAAGTTGCCGCTCGCCACCGCCGTGAGGTTCAACCCGTTGGAGGCGAACCCCGCGTTCAATTGGCTGATGACGGCCGCCTGATCGGACCCCGCGGTGATCGTGATGTCCGCGCCGTTCACGTTGACGGTTCCGCCGGGGGCGGTGCCGCCGACCAGGTCCACGTCGCCGGTCAACACGGCGCGCGTGGCGGCCGTGGAAACGGCGAAGGTGACGAGGTTCGTCCCGGAGGGCGCCGAGGTGCCCGCCGTGACGGAGGAGACCGCCGTGGCGTCCAGCACCACGCCGCGGTTCGACAGGGACCCGTTGAGCAGGTTCTTGCCGCCGAAGGTCGTGTTGTTGGCGATCTTGTTCAAGGCCGCGACGGCTTCGTCCACTTGAGATTGGTCGGCCGCGATCGCGGTCGCGTCCACGACGCCCGAGTTCTTGGCGTGCAGGACCAAGGACCGGATTTCGTTCAAGATGGAGTGCATTTCCTGCATGGCGCCTTCCCCGGTTTGAATCATCGAGGCGGCGTCCTGCGTGTTGCGGACGGCTTGTTTGAGACCGGTGATCTGGGCCCGCAGCTGTTCGGACAACACCAACCCGGCCGGGTCGTCCCCGGCTTTGTTGATGCGGAGACCGCTGGACAGTTTCTCCAAGCTGCTGTCGAACATGGCGTGGTTCCGAGACAGTTGCCGCCACGAGTTCAAGGCGGAAACGTTGTTGGCGATGCGCATGATTAACTCCTTCCGTGTGTGAGGTTGCCGGGATTCCTTTCCCGGTCGCGCCGGCCCGAGGGCCGGCGCGCGGATCCCGAAAGACCCGCAAAAAGATTATCGACCCGGGGTCGGAAAACTAGAGGAGGGGCGGCGGGAGGGCGGGGCGGTCGCCGGCCGGCCGCACGTCGATCACCGCGGGCCCGGGGGCGTCCGGAAACAGCAGAGCCACCAGGCCCCCGTCGCCCTGGGTTTCGGGCAGGGCCCGAAGGGCCAGGAGGCCCAAACCGCCCCCTTCGGGGGACAGGACGGTGTCGGCGCCGCCGGTTTCCCGGCGGATGGTTCGGGCCAGATGGCGGTAAAGATCGTCGAGGGGGGGCAGGGAAAGCCCCTTGCGGTTCAGGGCGTCCCAGAGGTGCAAATCAATTTTTTCGGGGGCGAAGCCGCACAGGGCCTTCAACCGGTCGCTCACGTAGACCACGTCCCAGGCGGCGCTCAACACCATGAAAGGCCAGGGGAAGTCCTTGAGAGCGGAAGTGAGGGTGTAGAGGAATTGCCGGCCCCGACCGCGAAAATCCGCGACCAATTCCCCCCCCGCGCCGAATTGGAGCGACACGGTCCCCACCGCCGCGGCCTTTTGCTGCTTGTAAAGCTCGTTCCGACGCGTCAACAATCGAAGAAGAAGCCGTCGAAAAAGGGCCGAAAGGCTTTCCTCGTCCAGGGGTTCCTTCAAACAGTCGGCCGGCGCCACCCCCAGGGCTTCCCGGAACGCCTCCACGTCGGGCCCCGCGTCGACCAACAGGGGCACGACGGCCAAATCGGCCAGGGATTCCCGGGCCTCCACCAAGGCCTTGGCGTCCGACAGGGAAGCGTTCGACACCTCCCAAAGAAGGAAATCCAACTCGCCCGAACGAAGCAATCGGCGGGCTTCCTCCGGGGATTCGGGAAAACGGGGCTCCAAGCCGTTTTTGCGAAGCACCCGGTCCAGGAACAGGCGCCGCCGATCCCCCTCCACGTGGACCAGGGCCACGGGCCGCGGATCCCCGACGCCTCCTTTTTCCCGAATGCGGTCGAGCACCTTCACGATCTGCTCCAGGTTGAAGGGCTTGCGGAGGCAGACAAAGGCCCCCTGCTTCAGCAAATCGTGCTCCGTCCGTTCCGTGGCGAAGCCCGTCAACACCACGACCTCCGTGTCGGGCGATTTTTGTTTGATCTCCGCCAACACCTGGGACCCGTCCAGCCCGGGCATTCGCAGGTCGGTGATGACGACGTCGGGTTGTTCCCGACCGAATATTTCCAACCCCTGCCGCCCGTCCGGGGCCTCCAACACCCGATACCCCAAACGGGACAACACCCGCCGGGCCATCCCGCGGAAGGGATCGAAGTCGTCGATGATCAGAACCTTTTGCATGGGGGCCTCCTTATCATTATCGACCGCCCGGGGGGGGGCCTTGACCCCGGCACGCCCCTTGCACCCCGCGAACACGCCACCATGAGCCTTCGATCTCCCGGATGGATATACGCGGCCGCGGTTCTGGCCCTCGGATTGGAAACGGCCGGCGCCGTGTGGATCAAAACGGCGCCGCCCCCCGTTTCCCCGGACCGCGTTCTCACCGACCTTTGCCGCCGGCTGGGCGACCTTTGCCGGTCCCACGGGCTGGCCGGCCCCGCCGTGGAAATCGATCGCGTGGAAGGACCCGAACCCGATCCGTTTTTCGACACTCTCGCTCCGTCCCTCAACGAAAAGTTGGCCCCCGCCTTCGGACGGATTCTGTTCGTTCCCCTTGTGGCGCGGCTTGCCAGGATGCGGGCCGCGGGGCTGGTCGTCGCGACGCTGGGGCTGACCGGGCTGCGCCGGTACCAGGGCCATCTCGGCCTGGTCGGAACGCCGATTCTTCGGACCGATCCTGTGCTTGGGCTTGCGCTGCTGGCCGGCATCCTGCTGCGGAGCGCCGGGATTCGATTTCTGTCGTTCGCCGCGGACCTTGTGCCCGAACCTGACCCTGGGCTTGTCCGCGTCGTTGCGTTCTTCTTCGGCCATCAGTCTTCCTCCACCGCGTCTTCGCGCAGCGAGAAGGCTTCGCGGAGCTCGTCCACGGAGAGTTCTGTGAAGAGTTCGCCGCCATGGCC
>DAOQNO010000196.1:0-3589 GCA_035332125.1 Elusimicrobiota bacterium
ATTCTAATAAACCGTGAATCCAAAACGATTTGCGCAATTGACGACGGAAAAACCCAACCCGGCGTCCCGAGGATTGGACCAAATGCCCTTGCCTCGGCTGGTCGACCTGCTCGTCCGGGAAAACCGACGGGCGGTGAATGCGGTTTCCCGCGAAAAGGCATCGCTGGTTCGCGGGGCGCGCCTGCTGTCCGCCGCGCTGCGCCGCGGCGGCCGTCTGATTTTTGTTGGGGCCGGCACGAGCGGCCGCCTGGGCGTCCTGGAAGCCGCCGAATGCCCGCCGACCTTCAACACCGGGCCGGGCACGGTTGGCGCGGTCATGGCCGGCGGGCGTCGCGCGGTGTTCCGTTCCCAGGAAGGCGCCGAAGATCGCACGGACGAACCCCGCAAGGCCCTTCAAAATCTCCGCCCCCGGGACGCCGTCATCGGAATCGCCGCCAGCGGCGTGACGCCCTACGTGCTCTCGGCCCTGGAAACCGCCCGACGGCGGGGCGCCGCCACTCTCCTCGTGACCTGCAACAAACCGCTCAAACCCGCCCGGGCGGACGTGGTTATCGCCGCGCGAACCGGTCCCGAACCCCTGACGGGTTCAACCCGGCTCAAGGCCGGAACCGCGACGAAAATCATACTAAACACGCTGACCACGCTGGCCATGGTTCAAAACGGAAAAGTCTACGATCATTGGATGGTCGACCTCCAGCCGCGATCGCAAAAATTGCGCGCTCGGGCCCTTCGGCTCGTTTCGGGTTTGGGGGGGGTGTCCCCGGCCCGCGCCGCGCGCCTTTTGAAATCGTCGGGGGGCCGGGCCAAGACCGCCATTGTGATGGCCCGGCGGAACGTCGATCGTCGGTCGGCCGAACGGCGTCTTCGGGCGGCGGGCGGGTTTCTGCGCGCCGCGTTGCCCCCCCGATGACCCTCCTTCGACGGGCCATTGTTTTCGGCGCGGTTTTGACCGCCGTCGGGACGGCCTCCGCCGCCGTGGAAACCGGACTCGACGTGCTCGAATCGCAAAAATTCGCTCCCCTGTGGGGAAAACGAATCGGCGTGATCGTGAATCGAACGTCGGTGGATCGCCAGGGGAAAAACCTCGTGGATTTGTTGATCGACACGCCGGGCGTCACGCTGGCGGCCATTTTCAGTCCCGAACACGGCTTAAGCGGCACCGAAGAGCACGGGCGCCCGGTCAACGACGGCACCTACCGGGACACCGGGGTTCCGATTTTCAGCCTCTACGGTAAAAATCAACGCCCAACCCCGGAGGCCTTGGATCGAATCGACGCCCTCGTTTTCGACCTTCAGGACGTCGGAACGCGCTTCTACACGTACATCACCACGCTGGGGTACGCCCTGGAGGAAGCCGCTCGGGCCGACAAGGAGTTTATCGTGTTGGACCGCCCCAATCCCCTGGGCGGCGCCGCCGTCGAAGGCCTGGTGCTGTCCACCGAGATCCGTCACTTCACCGCTTACTATTCCATACCGGTCCGCCACGGATTGACGGTGGGGGAACTGGCCCAATGGCACGATGCCCACGCCGGTCTCAACGCCCGCTTGATGGTCATCCCCGTGAAAGGGTGGCGGCGATCCATGCTGTGGGACGAAACGGGCTTGCCCTGGGTTCCGCCGTCCCCGAACATTAAAACGCCCCGGGCGGCGTTGTTGTATTGCGGGGTCGGCGCCTTTGAATCGACGAACGTGTCGGTGGGCCGGGGGACGGCCACCCCCTTTGAGGTTTTCGGGGCCCCCTGGTTGAAGGGGGTGCCGTTGGCGAAAAAACTGAACGCCTTGAAAATGGAGGGGGTTCGTTTTCGCTCGGCCACGTTCCGGCCGACGTCGGACCGTTACCGGGGCGAGCGCTGTTACGGCGTTCGGGTTCTCGTCGACGATCCCCGCCGGGCCCGGCCGGTGGATCTCTTCGTGAACGCCGCCTGCCTCCTTCGCGACGCGCGACCCGCGGCTTTCCGGCCCCGTTGGGCGGAAATGCCCCGGGTCGTGGGAAGCGGCGATTTTGAAATCCAGTTCAACGGGGGCGCGAGCGCCGCGGACCTGTTGGCCGTCGTCCATCGAAGCGCCGCGGCGTTCGACGCCGAGCGGCGCCCCCACCTGCTTTACCGCTGACGATGGAATCCGTGTCCTTGAGCGGGACGTTGATCGGCGCGGCGGATCTCGCCGTCCTTCTGGGCCTCCTGGCGTTGATGGTGGGGATGGGTTTTTTCTTTCGACGGGGGCAGGGGACGGCCGAGGATTTCTTTCTCGGCGGCCGTCGGCTGCCGATTTGGGCCGCCTGCCTTTCGTTCGTGGCCACGGAAGTGAGCGCCGTGACGGTCATTTCCGTTCCGGCCACGGCCTGCAATGAAAATTGGCAATATCTCCAGTTCTTCATCGGTTCGACCGCCGCCCGTTTGGTGATCGCCTTCCTGTTCATTCCGGCTTTTTACAAATTCAATTGCACGACGATCTATCAATTTCTCGGGGCGCGGTTCGGTCGCGTCACGCAAACGGCGGCCTCCTTTTTCTTTTTCCTCACGCGTTTGTTGGGCTCGGGCGTGCGGTTGATGGCCGCCTGCCTGGCGTTGTCCGTTTTGTTGAACACGCCGATTTTGCCGGTGATCGCGGTCTTTGTCCTCGTCGGCGTCGCCTACATGTCGCTGGGAGGCATGAAAGCCGTCGTGTGGACGAACGTGATCCAAGCGATGGTGTTCATCGGCGGCGGGCTGGCCACGCTGGCCTTTTTGGGCCACACCGTGGCGGGCGGTTGGCCGGCCATTTGGTCCCAAGCCGGCGCCGCCGGGCACACGGCGATTCTGGAATGGGGACCGGCTCGGGGGACGCCCCACTTTTGGCGCGCGTTTTTCGCCAACCCCAACATCTTCTGGATCGCCGTTTTAAACGGTTTTTTCGGATCGCTGGCGGCTTTTGGCACCGACCAGGATTTGATGCAAAGGCTTTTGACCTTGGAAACGCGCAAAGACAGCCAAAAAACCATGGTGGGGACCATCGGGGTGAGCCTGGGCGTTCTGACGATCTATTTGACGATCGGCACCGGTCTTTATGTTTACTTTCGCCAACCGGGATCCGTTTCGTTCCCGGCCAATCCGGACGCCGTTTTTCCGCATTTCATCGGACACGTCATGCCGTCGGTCCTCAAAGGGTGGCTGTTGTCCGCCATCGTTTTGGCCGGCATCGATTCGCCGCTGGCCTCCCTGGCCACGTCCTTTGTCACGGATCTCTACCGGCCTTATGTGGAAGCCCGCGGTCGCCGTCCGACGGACCGCGAAATCCTTCGATGGTCCCGATGGGGGGTCGCCGTGTTTGGCCTGGTGCTGGCCGCTCTCGCCTACGGGTTCAGTTTTTACAAAAACATCTTGTGGCTGGCTTTTAAAATCGGCGGGGTGACCTTCGGGTCGTTGCTGGGGGTTTTCCTGTTGGGGCTCCTGACGCGGCGCCGGTCCGATCGATGGAACGCCGTGGCCATGGTCTCGAGCGCCCTCTTGAACCTCGTCCTGCTCGTTCTTTCGGAGAAAAAAATTCTGCCCATGGGGTGGAGTTGGCTGGTGGTTCTGGGAACGGCGACGACTTTCGGGCTCGCGTCCCT
>DAOQNO010000197.1:0-3588 GCA_035332125.1 Elusimicrobiota bacterium
CCTCGACGTTGGTGCGCAGAAAAGGGGCGGCGTCCAACAGGGACCGGTCCACGTGGGTTTCGGCGGCGAAGTTCACCACCGCCTCCACCCCCACCAAGGCCCGGTCCACGTCCCCCCGGCGGCCGATGTCCCCTTTCAAAAATCGGTGGCGCGGAGACCGAAGGGCGTCGCCCAAATTGGACCGATCGCCCGCGTAGGTCAGCTTGTCCAGGGTGACGATCCGGTCGTTCCGGTGGTGTTCCAGCCAATGGTTGACGAAATGGGAGCCGATGAACCCCGCGCCGCCCGTCACCAGAATTTTCATTCGCCCTCTCAGTACGCGTCCCGGGTGTCCCGGGCGGGATGGAATTGCTGCTCGTCGGGCAGGGCCGTCCGCTGGCGCAATTCCAAATTCGTTTTCAAATCGACCCGAAGGAACACTTCGTTGACGCCCGGGCGCTCGCGGTAGGTGATCCGCACCACCCAACAATGGAGGTCCCGTCGCACGATCAGGTTTTTTTCACGAATATCGATTTTGTTGTAGCGGAGACGCCCTTGGCCCGAGGCGGTGTATTGGAGGTCGCCGGACAACCACCAGCCCCGGGTCAAATTGAAGGCGGCCCCCTGGGAAATGTCCAGTTGCCCCGGACGGCCGACATTGTAGCTAATTCCGTTGGAAAGATAGGTTTTGTCGTCGGAACCGAACCGCAGCGTGGCCGCCGTGGTTTGGGGTTGGCGCACGGGATAGAGACGGACGGTCTCGCGAAGAAACGCTTTGATCCAAGGCCGGGGCTGGGCGCTCACCTCCAGGGCCGGGGGGGTGAAGCGTTGCCGGGGCGATTGGTAGTTCAGGTTTGGTGTGTCCCGCAGATCATAGGCCGTGGTGGCCCGGGCCCAAAAAGTCGACCCGGCACGGTAGGAGCCGAAAAACGATAAATCGTTTTGCTCGAGGCCCCGATCGGCCGCCAAGGTGTCCCGGTGGAAGGTGTTGGGGCTCCAGCGGACTTTGTAGCGGTGGGACAGGTCGTAATCCAAGGAACGGGTCAGCCGGTGTCGCCAGTTCAGGTTGGTGAAGCCCCGCCCTTGGGTCACGTCCGCGGGATCCAGAACCGTCCCCGAATCGGTGTGGGATTGCCACTGTTCCGTCACCCCCGCGGAAGGTTCCAGGGTCAGCGACTTCGTGAGCGGCAGGCGCCATTTGATCCCCAGGGTGCCGTCCCCGTATTGGCGGTACGTGTCCTTGGCCGGGTTGATGGGGTTGGGCGTCAGACCCGACAGGGATGGACGGACGTAATCGTTCCGGAAATTGGCCGAGGTGTTGACGTAGAAATTGCTGCGTCCCAGGCGAATGGGGCTCGACTGAACGCTGAGCTGGGGCAGGATCGTGCGCTGGGTGACGAACCGGTCCTGATCCGCGTCGAAAGAACGATCGTGCTCCACGGAAATCCGCGAGGTGAAAATGGCCCCGCTTCGGGTGAGGGCCAGGCTGGATTCCCCCAGCTGGCGGACCCGGTCGTAGTCGTCCCGCACGAAGGTGTTGTTGACCTCCCGGTCGCTTTGAAACGCCACGTTGGACTGAATCGACCACCGTTGGGCGATCTGCTGCCAATGCCCGACCCGCAGGTTCCACCGGCGGCCGTTGGTCAGGCGGTCTTCGATGGTGTAACCGGAAACGGATCCCCGGACTTTCGGGTGGTTGTAGGCGAATTCCCCGCCGTATCCGTTTCCGGATTTCGAATAGTAATCCCAAAGGACGCTGGCCCGGGTTTCGTCCGAAATCGGGTAGGTGAACACCGATTTGGCGAAATAGCCGTTCCGGGCGCTGTTGCCCGGATCCACCGTCAACGTCCAGCGGTTGTCCTTCAGAGACTTGCTGTAGTAGGGCCAATAAAACACCGGATCGTGGCCCGCCGCGAAGCGGGCGTTCGAAACCGACAAGCGTTTCTTCGTCCAGTATTTGGCCCGGCGGGCGCGGAAGTGGTAGTGGGGCGGATCCAAATCGCAGCTGGTGAAAGCCGCGCGTTCCAAACGGTAGAGATCGGGACCCAGTCGTCGAACCCGCCGGGCCCAGACCCGCCAGGGGCCTTGTTCGACGAAGATGTTGGAAAGCACGCCCGTGGACGCTCCCCAATCGTAGTCGATGTCGTCGGCCAGCACCCGGGCGCCGCCCTCCTCCAAATACACGTGGCCCCGGGCCTGGGCGACCCGGCTGGAGAGGTAAAGGGTCAGATCATCGGCCTCCAGCCGCGTGGTGCTCGAGAGCAACACCGCGTTCCCCCGGGCGATCACGGCGTTGTCGGTGGAACGGAATTCCAGGTAATCGCAGGTGAGGGTCGCCGTGGTGAGGGAAACGGTGGAATCCTCCACCACAAAGGTTTCCTCCGCGCGGATTCGGAACGCTCCCAGACCCAGAAGGACCAGGGCCAACGCCCACCGCCGGAACGTCCATCGCGCCATGGATTAAGGGACGAGAAGCGCCGCGCCGGCCACGCCCAGGTCCGCGCTTCGACGGGATACCGTGATTTGGACGGCGCGGGCGGGCGTCCCGAAGGCACGCGCCGCCATGACTTTTCGGGCCGCGGGAAGGAACAGGGGCGCGCCCCGGGCCACCCCCCCCGCGAGCAGAATCGCTTCGGGGTTGAAGATATTGAGCACGTTGGCCAAGGCGACGCCGAAGGCCCGGGAGGCCCGCCGCCAGGCGGCCCGGGCGATCCGGTCGCCGGCCCGGGCGCGGTCTTCCAAAATTTTCGGGTCCAAGGCGCCGGGGACCCGACCCGCCCGCCGGTATTCGCGCCGGGCCCAGGCCACCATCGCCGCCCCGCCCAAATAGGCTTCCAGGCAGCCGCGATTGCCGCAGGCGCAAGGAGCGCCGTCGGCTTCGATCACCATGTGGCCCAGTTCCCCGGCCGTGCCGGAGGCTCCGCGATAGAGCCGTCCGCCCAAAATGAGGCCGCCGCCCACGCCGGTCCCCAGAGTGAAAGCCACTAAATTTTGGACGCGCCGCCGGAATTCCAAATGGTAGGCGCCCCAGGCCGCGGCGTTGGCGTCGTTCTCCACAAAAAGCGGCCGGGGGAACCGGTGCTTTTTGAAGAGGGCGGCCAGGGGGACGTTGTTCCAACGGAGGTTCGGGGCAAAACGGACGACCCCCTTGACCGGGTCCACGTCGCCGGCGACGCCGACGCCCGTGCCCCGCAGGGGACGGCGCAGCCACGGCGTCACGGCCTTTTTCAAGGCCGCGACCAAAGCCGTCGGACGGCGGTCGGTATCGACCCGTTGAAGTTCCCGAATCCCTCCCCGCTCGTCGACCAGGGCCAATTTGACCTGGGTGCCGCCCAAGTCGATGCCCAGCCTCCATCCGTTTCGCATGGTGTCTCTCTTACGCCGCTTTGCGCGCGGGCGTTTTTTTTGAAAAGCGTTTCATCATTTCGCCGACCAGATACAGGGACCCCGTGACCAGCACCGGACCGGCCCCGAAAATCGCGCCGACTTCCCGGCGGTCGTTAAAATTTTTCACGGCCGTCGTCGGGCGCCGCCGCGCCCACAACCGTTGCAACTCGTCCGCCGTGCGGGACCGCGGCGTGGGCAGCGCGGTCACGAACACGCGCTTGG
>DAOQNO010000198.1:0-3576 GCA_035332125.1 Elusimicrobiota bacterium
CTTTCGCACCGGCTGTTGTCCCGTTTGGGGTACAACGTTCTGGTGGCCAAGGACCCCGGCGAGGCCATTCTCATCGCCGAAAACACCCCCCGGCCCATTCAGTTGTTGTTGACCGACTTGATCATGCCGCGCATGCGGGGGTCCCAATTGGCGGAGCGATTGGCCAAAATCCGCCCGGATCTTAAAATTTTGTTTATGTCCGCCCACCGGGACCACGAGCCCCCGCGGAAGGACATGCCGGCCCTGAACCACCCGTTGTTGCTGAAACCCTTTCGTCCCGCCGAGCTGGCCCAGCGCGTCCGGGAATTGCTGGATGGAAGCGCGCCCGGCGGCCCTTCCCACTCGGCGGACGCGGGCCCCACCGCCGTTCAACCGGCGGCCTAGTCGACGGGGGTGGAAAAAAAAGACCCCCCTCCGTTGGAAGGGGGGTCTTTCGGGAAATGCCATTGGTGTCCCCAAGGGGATTTGAACCCCTGCTACGGCCTTGAAAGGGCCGTGACCTAACCGCTAGTCGATGGGGACACCCATGGCACTTGCGCGTCAAAAAGAGCGTTCGGGCGGCCGGCCCGGACTTAGTTCTTTTTTTTCAAGGCCGCGATGAATTTTTTCGCTTCGCCGCGTTTGGCCGCCTTGGAAAGTCCGTCCGCCCACCGGGCGGGACGCGGCACCCTCTGGCCGTCGAAGCTGGCGGTGGCCAACCGCAGGGCCGTTTGGTAATCGATCCGATGGCCGGGCGAGACAAAAATCGGTTTGGCATTGGCCCGGGACCGCACCGCGTAACCCACCAGGCGGCCTTGGAATACGAGGTCCGACGCCGCGCCCTCCTCGGGGCCGGGTTCTTTGAAGACCCCCACCAACCGGGATTTGGCCAGGCCCACGGTCGGCTTGTCCAACACCAGGCCCAGGTGGGAGGCCACCCCCAGGCGCCGCGGATGGGCCACGCCCTGGCCGTCAAAAAAAATCACGTCGGGTTCCCGGCGAAGGCGAAGAAGGGCGTCGATCAACAGCGGCCCCTCGCGAAAACTCAAAAGGCCCGGCACGTAGGGAAACGTCAGATCGCCGCGAACCACGGAGGTTTCCAGCACCTCGAACCCGGGAAAAGCCATCAGCACGGCGGCCGCGACACCGCGGGTTTTCCCGTCCAAGGCGATGTCCACCGCGGCGACGGTGCGAACGTCGTCGACGGTGTTTTCCAGATCGACCCGCTGGGCCAGCTCTTCCTGAATCCCTCGAGCTTGGTCGATCGGGACGTTCCACGGGTGAAGGTTGTGCGGTTTCAAATCCGGTTCGGCCCCGCGGCGGTCGGGCCGGTTTCATCGTTCCCCGGGCCGGGCGCCGCGCGTTTCAAATGGTGGGTCCGGAGGGATTTGAACCCTCGGCCTCTCGCTTAAAAGGCGAATGCTCTACCCCTGAGCTACGGACCCCGTCGGGTTCACTCCCCGAGGGGCGGATTGTAGCAGTTTTGCGTGCGGAGACAAATCCACCGACGGCTGGAGAAACCCCGCGATTCATGATAAAATGAGTCAAGATGACCGCCGACCGGTTCCTGTATAACACGGCCCTGCACCCCAAAGGGCCCCAGGCCCTTCCCACCTTCGCGATCCGCGACGGGCGGGTCTTCACGACGGTGCATCATTCCGACGGGGCCGATCCCCACCCCTGGTACGAGGTGCGGGAGGACCGGCTGTATCCCACGGACCACCACCCCCAGCGCGCGCCGAAACACCGGCCGTGGTATTCCATCCGGGGGAACAACGTTTTTGCCGATGAGGGGCACCCTCACGGCGCCCAGGCCGACGCTTGGTTCGAGCTCCGGGATCAACCGGGGTCTCGCGGAGGAATCGCCCATGGATAAAAAAGAGCCCAACGACGGCAAAGACCCCAAACGGAAACACCTTCCCAAACTGACCAAGAAGAAACTTGATCATTTTTTGGCGTCGATCTGCGAGGCGGCGGGCATGACGGGCAAAACGCCCAAGAAACCCGTGTCCAAGGGGGGCTTGACCTGCCAGGGCCCCTGCGAAAAATCCCATTGGCGCGCCCACCTCGACATCCCCTCGGGCATGTTGTGCGTGTCCGCCGATTGGTCGAAGAACCGGGGCGCCGAAAAGCACCGGGACGTCACCATCGCCATCACCTATTTGGACGAGCGCGGAAAGAAACAGTATTCCGAAATGATTTTCTGCGATTCCGAAGTTCGCTGGCTGATGGAAACGCTCTGGCACGCCCCCATTTGGGAATAAGCGCGCCGGTTCGATGACCCACGCCGCCGGCGCCGGGGACTCCCCGGGGACGGCGCGAGAAGCCCCCGCTCCATGACCCCCGCCCCGCCGGCCCCTTCGTCGACTCCATTGCCCCCGGTGGCGGCCTACGCCCACTGCCGGCGACTGGCCAAATCCCACTACGAAAATTTCCCCGTGGCGTCCCGCTGGATCCCGGCGGAACTTCGGGACCCGGTCGCCGCCGTCTACGCTTTCGCCCGGACGGCCGACGACTTCGCCGACGAACCCGGCCCCTCGGACGAACAACGCCGGACGCTTTTGGCCGATTGGCGGCGGCGCCTTCACGCCCCCTCCCCCGAGGGGCACCCGGTGTTCACGGCCCTGGCCGACGCCCGGGCCCGCTACGACCTGCCCGTGGATCCCTTCGACCGTTTGATCACCGCTTTCGAGCGCGACGTCGCCGTCCGCCGCCACCCGACCTTCGACGACCTGCTTTTTTATTGCCGCCATTCGGCGAACCCCGTGGGGGAACTGGTCCTGCGCCTACACCGGGCTTGGACCCCCGAGCGGGGCCGCTGGTCCGACGCCCTTTGCACCGCCCTGCAATTGGCCAATTTTTGGCAGGATGTCGCCGTGGACGCTCGGAAAGACCGGATTTATTTTCCCCTGGAGGACCTGCGCGCGGCGGGCGTGACGGAGGACAACGTCCTCCGCGGTCCGGCCACGCCCGCGCTTCGAGGCTTGATGGAAAAGCAGGTTCGACGCACCTGGGACTTTTTTCAAGCGGGACGCCCCCTCCTGGCCGACGCGCCCCCGGGCCTTCGTCGGGAGCTGCGCCTCGTGTGGTTGGGGGGAACGGCGATTCTTCAAAAGATCGAGGCGCGCCGTTTCGACACCTGGAGCGTCCGGCCCGCCCTGTCCCCCTGGGACTGGTTGCGTTTGGGGATCCGTTGGTGGCGGGGGGAGCCCCGGTGACGGGCGCCCTCGCGGTGTATCGCAAGAGCAATTTCGCCCCGGCCTTCTGGTGCTTGGCCCCGCGCCGCCGTCGGGCCCTGTCGGCCGTGTACGCCTTTGCCCGGGCGGTGGACGACGCCGTGGACGAGGTGGGGATCGAGGGGAAGGACCCGGCGGAAGCGCGCCGAATTTTGAACGCCTGGCGGGAGGCCCTCCGATCGGACGCCGCGCCCCGGGGCATCGACGGGTCCTTGTGGCCGTTCCTGCGGGACGCCGTGACGATTTTTCGGGTGGATCGACGGCACTTGCTGGAGCTGGTGGACGGGGTCGAGCGGGATTTGACGCAAACCCGCTACGCCAACGCGGTCGACGTCGACGAATACTGTTACGGCGTGGCGGG
>DAOQNO010000199.1:0-3547 GCA_035332125.1 Elusimicrobiota bacterium
CCGAACCTTGGAGCCGCTCTGGAGCCACTGCCCCGGGTGCGGCCAGAAGCGATCGTTGCCGACGGCGCGGTCGGCCCTTTAAATCACGCCACGGCCGGGGCCACGCCGCCCCGGAGAGGACGACCCCAGGAGGGCCAGTCCAGTTCGACCCGGTTTCGGCCCAGGGCCTTGGCCCGGTAGAGGGCCTGGTCCGTGGCGGCCAACAAATCCAGAGGCGCGGCCCGGCCGTCGGGGATCCAGGAGGCGACGCCGACGCTGACCGTGAGGGAAGCCCCTTCCGGCGCGGACCGGCGGGAGAAATGGTTCACGGCCCGCCGGAGACTTTCGGCCACCAGGGCCGCGCCGGGCACGTCGGTGTGGGGAAGGAGAACGGCGAATTCCTCCCCCCCGTAACGGGCCACCAAATCGCCCGGACGGCGGACCGTCTCCATGAGAGCGCGGGCGACGTTTTTTAACGCGTCGTCCCCCGCCAAATGGCCGAACCGGTCGTTGAACGCCTTGAAATAGTCGATGTCGACCAACAGGAGCGCCAACGGATAGGATCCCCGCCGTGCCCGAAACCATTCGGCCCGGAGCCTTTCGTTGAGGGCCCGCCGGTTGGCCACGCCCGTGAGTCCGTCCAGAGCCACCAGGGTTCGCAATCGGCGATTGCGACGGCGAAGCCGCCGGACCGCGTGAAACAACCGCTCTTCCCGCTCCTTTCGCCGGGCGCGGCGCCCGCCCGCCCAGCGCCCGAGGCGCCATCGGCGCGGGGACAACCATTGGGGCCAGGAAATCCCCCGCCACCACCGGCCGACGGGAGCGATCGCCGTCCGATCCTTCACGGGAGTTTCTCCACCCGACCGGACGACAAATCGTAGAGCGCGGGAACGATGAGCAATCGCCCCCGAGCCACGCGTTCCCGCAGCAGCGGACTTTCCAACAGGATGTTTTGCACCGCCTCTCGGACGTTGGACTCCTCGGCCAGCCGAACCCGGTCGGTTTCCTTCATTTTCGGATCGGGCAGGGCCGGCCGGATTCGTTTGACGATCGCGTCCAGGTTCGGGGTGGGCATGGGTTCCCCCGAGAGGGCGGCGGCCACCGCTCCGCACTTCCGATGCCCCATCACCACCAGGACACCCACCCCCAGATGATCCGCGGCGTATTCCAAACTGCCCAAGGCCACCGGGTCCACCACTTCCCCGGCGCTCCGGACCACGAACAAATCCCCCAACCCCTGATCAAACAACAATTCCGGCGGGGTTCGGCTGTCGGAACAGGACAAAATCATGGCCCGGGGGTGTTGCCCCGCGACCAATTCCCGTCGACGCTCGATCGTCGGACGGGAACGGAGGGCGCCCCGGGCGAAACGGTGATTGCCGTCCGCCAGGGCGCGCCACACGTTTTCAAGGGCCGACGCGACCGGGCGCGCCGGTTGGGCGGCGTGGGCTCCGCCGGCGATCAAAAGGATCAAGAGTCCCCGCCCGGGACCCGTCACGGCCGGCATCCCGCGGGGGTGGCCCGGGGCGAGGCCAACCAACGCTCAATGATTTTGACGGCCCGGGCGTGGATCTGACAGACCCGCGATTCCGACACGCCGAGGACTTCCCCGATTTCCCGAAGAGTGAGCTCCTCGAAATAGTAGAAGGACACGACGTGCCGTTCCTTTTCGGGCAACGCGTCCACCCCCTCCCGGAGGCGACGAACCACTTCCTCTTTTTCGAGACAGGACAGCACGTCCGGTTCCGCCCGGGCGGCCAGGAGGTCCGGGCCCGCTCCGTCGCCCTCCTCCGAGCCCCGGGGCCCGCCGTCCAGGGACATTTCGCCGTCGTGAATGACCTCCTGGTGGAGACCCCGCATCTCCGCGGGGGTCAAACCGAGCTCCGCGGCGATTTCCAGATCCGAGGGGTCCCGACCCAGGCGTTCCCGCATTTCGTTTTTGACGTCCTTGTAGCGCTCCACCCGCCGACGCCCCCCCCGGCTCAACGGATCCAGCCGCCGCAAATGATCCAACACGCTGCCCTGGATCCACCGGTAGGCGAAAGTGTCGAATTTGACGTTGCGGCTCGGATCGAACCGGTCCAAGGCCTTCAGCAAACCGATGGCGCCCGCGCTTTCCAAATCGTCCCGGTCGACCTGGGGCACCAGGGCCACGGGCATCCGTCCCACCACGTGCCGCACCAACGGCGCGAATTGGGCCAGAATCGTTTCCCGCGCCGAGGCGTCGCGATCGGATAAAAACCGCCGCCAGGCGTTCTCCAGCGCCGCGGGCGTGGCGGGGGCTCGTCCCGCGTTTTCCTTCTCGGACGTTGCGTTCCTCATAAGGATCCTCCCGAATTCAAGACGCCACCGGCTGGGGCGTTTCGGCCCCCACGACGCCGATGGATTTCACGCGCGTGTCGGCGGTGATCTCGTTGTAGGAGAGCACCGTCAACCGCGGCACAAACCGCTCAAAATGTCGTCGGACCGCCGCCCGCAGGGACGCCGAACAAAGGAGCACCGGACGGTCCGCCGCTCCGACCGGCGCGCTGAAGAGTTCCAACAGCCGCCGGGCCACGTCGTCCGAAAGGGCGGGATCCAGCGCCAGGCGGGCGGTCCGCTCCCCCTTGGGCATCGATTCCACGAGCCGCCGCTCCAGGTCCGGGGCCAGGGTGGCGGCATACAACGTTCCTTCCTCGTCCCGGTACTGCTGGGAAATTTGTCGCGCCAGAGAGGCCCGGGCGTACTCCGTTAACAGGTCGGGATCTTTTGTCACCCCCGCGGCTTCGCTCAACGCCTCGAGGATCTGCAGCAGATTGCGGATCGATATTTTTTCGCTCAAAAGGTTTTGCAGAACGCGGTGGACGGCCCCGGCCGATAGAACCCCCGGGATCAATTCCTCCAGGAGGGCCGTTTGGCCCCGGCCCTTCAAGTCGTTCAACAGGGTTTGGACTTCCTGTCGGCCCAAAATTTCGTGGGCGTGGTCCCGCAGGACCTCGGTGAGATGGGTGGCCACCACCGACGCGTTGTCCACCACCGTGAGTCCCTCCATTTCGGCGGAACGCCGGTCCGTTTCCGCCACCCAGAGCGCGGGCAAGCCGAACGTGGGCTCCTTGGCGGGCAATCCCCGGACGTTCTTGATGCCGTCGCCCCCCATGGCCAGGCAGTAGCCGGGCATGAGATCCCCCCGGGCCACTTCGGCGCCTTTGATTTTGATGACGTAGGTGTTGTTGTAGAGGGCGCTGGAATCCCGAATGCGCACGGGGGGGAGGACGAACCCCAGTTCCCGGGCGCAGCGCCGTCGGATCGAGGCCACCCGATTCAACAAATCCCCGCCCTGGGCCGTGTCAACCAAAAACAAAAGTCCGTAACCCAACTCCAACTCCAGGGGTTCCACCGCCAAAAGCGCCGAGAGGTCTTCGTTGGAGCGGGAAGGTTCGGCGCTTCCCGGAACGGGAGCGGCGGTCGCCGCCGACGGCGCCGCGCCGGGCCGGGCCACCCAGGCCATGGAGGCCAGGGTGCCGCCCACCACGAGGAAAGGAACGACCGGCAGCCCCGTGAACAATCCCGTGACGCCCAGGAGCGACAT
>DAOQNO010000200.1:0-3538 GCA_035332125.1 Elusimicrobiota bacterium
TGAGCCGGTGGATCCACACCGCGTGCAACCCGGGGTAGCAGAGGATCACTTCCAGCCTGTTTCGGGCCGCCGGGTCCCGGGTCATGACGGCGAACAAATCCCGGCGAAGGGTTTGAAACATTAATTATCCGCCAAATGGGCGTAGAGGGCGGTGCTCAAATACCGCTCGCCGAAGGAGGGAATGATCACGACGATCATTTTCCCTCGACTCTCCGGCCGGCGGCCGACTTGAAGGGCGGCCCAAACCGCGGCGCCCGAGGAGATCCCGCCCAACACGCCCTCCTCCGTGGCCAACCGGCGGGCGATGTCGAAGGCGTCGTCGTTTTTGACGCGAACAACCTCGTCGTAAATTTTCGTGTTCAAAATCGACGGCACAAACCCGGCCCCGATGCCCTGGATGGGGTGCGGCCCCTTGGCCCCGCCGGACAGGACGGGCGACGCGTCGGGCTCGACGGCCACGCAGCGGAAGGAGGGTTTGCGGGCCTTGATCACTTCCCCCACGCCGGTGATGGTGCCCCCGGTGCCGATGCCGGAGACCAGGACGTCCGCTTTGCCGTCGGTGTCCCGCCAAATTTCCTCGGCGGTGGTTTTCCGGTGCACGGCGGGGTTGGCGACGTTCTTGAATTGCTGGGGAATGAAATACCGCGGGTCCGAGGCGGCCAAATCCTCGGCGCGCTTGATGGCCCCGCCCATGCCCTCGGGCCCCGGGGTGAGGATGATTTGGGCCCCGTAGGCCTTCAAGAGCATCCGCCGTTCCTTGCTCATGGTTTCGGGCATGGTCAATACCAGTTTGTAGCCCCGGGCCGCGCACACCATGGCCAGGGCGATCCCCGTGTTGCCGCTGGTGGGTTCGACGATGATCGTGTCCGGTTTGATTTTCCCGGCGGCCTCGGCCGCTTCGATCATGGCCAACCCGATGCGATCTTTCACGCTGTGGGCCGGATTGAAAAATTCCAGTTTCAAAACGATGTCCGCGCCCACGCCCTGGGCCAGTCGACCCAATCGGACGAGGGGGGTGTTGCCGATCAACTCCGTGACGTTTTTCGCGATTTTCATTCGATTCTCCTTGGGCCGGGTCCCGGCGCTCCGCCGGCGGATTCCGCCGGGGAACGGCCTTCCCGGGAGACGGAGAGGACCCGCCTCCATCAAAAATCCACCGAACCGGACGGAGTGATTAAAGGAAGACGCCGACCAACCGACGATCGGGGCGGAACGGGGCGTCCCGCCGAACCTTTCGTCGATCGTAAAAAAATCCCCCCCCGGCGTCAAGGGAAGGACCGGAATCGTGGCCGATCAGTGGGAAGGAACGGGGAAAGGAACGGCGGGAACCGTCGGGGACCGAAGAAGGGCTTGAACTTCGTCGTCGGGCACGGGATCGAAATTTTCGTAATGGTCCCCCACCGCGTAGAAAGGGTGCGGGATCCAAGGGCAGAGAAGGGCCCGCACCAGGGGGCGGAGTTTCCGAAGGGTGTCCCGAGGCCCCACGGGCAACGCGAGGACGACCGGCGGAGCTCCCTGGGCCTCCAAAAAAGTAAGGGCGGCCCGGAGGGTGGCCCCCGTCGCCACGCCGTCGTCCACCAGAATAATCTGACGGCCGCGAAGCACGGGCCGCTCCCCGGGCGGGGCGAACCGGGCGACGGATTCGGCCAACCGCGCCCGTTGGCGGGCGATTTCCTCGGCCACGTAGTCCGGCGTGACCCCGAGGCTTTGCAGGGCCTCGTTGTCCAGGGCGACCGCGGGGGATTCGTATCCCGCCAGGGCGCCCACCGCGAACTCCGGGCGGCCCGGCGCCCCCAATTTGCGCGCGGGCAGCGCGGCCAGGGGGATTTTCAGCGCCCGGGCCACTTCGTGCCCGACGGGAACGCCCCCCCGGGGCAGGGCCATGACCAGGGTGCCTTCGTCGGTCCAGGGCCCCAGGGCCTCGGCCAGACGGCGCCCGGCGGCGGGGCGATCGACGTATCTCACCGGGGCGGGTCCGCGTGGTTCAATTCCACCATGGCCCGCTGGTTGTCCGAGCTGGAAAAGACGACCAGGCACTCGGCCGCCCGGGAAGGCGCCGACGCGTAGAGATGGTGGAGGTCGATCCGGGCGTCCCGCAGTTTTTCCGTCATCATTTTCAACAGGCCCGGCTTGTGGGGCAGCTCGACGATCACCACCGAGGATTCCCGGGGCGCGTAATGTTTGGCGCGCAGAGCGTCCCCGGCCCGCAGGGCGTCGTCCACCAGGAGGCGGAAAACCCCCTCGGACCCTTCCACCCAACCCGACACGGCCAGGATTCCAATGCCTTTTTCGGCGACGGTTTTCGCGATGTCCGCCAGGGCGCCGATTTCGTTGGTTCGGCGAACAACGATTTCTTTTCCCAAGGTGGCTTTCAGCACGGCGGGCCTCCTCCGGTTTTTTTGGACGCCGTCCGCGGGCGGCGGCGCGGGTATTCCCAGGTCCAGGCGTCGAAAAAGTGCCCGTGAACCCGGTCAAAGACCGCGCGCAAATCCCCCCGCTCCTCCAGGAATTCCCCCATGTCCATGGAAGGGGCGAACACCCCCTTGAACATCGGCTCGCGGCGCTTGGTTTTTGTCACGGGACCTCCTCTTACGGCACGATCAACACCGACGACTCCGCGTGGGCCAGCACCTGCTGGGAAACGCTGCCCAGAAAAAACCGGTCGAGCCCCCGCAGGCCCCGGGCCCCCAGGACGACGAGGTGCGCCCGGGCCTTTTTGGCTTCGGCCAACAGTTCGACGGGCGGATGCCCCTCGGTCAAACGGCCCCGCGCGCCGGCGAATTCCGTGCGAAGATCCCGTACGGCTTTATCAAGGAGTGTCCGGCCTCGGCGCCGAAGTTCGGTTCGGGATTCCAGGGGAAAAGGGCCCCCGGGGTATCCGCCGCCGTAGCCGGCTTCGGGCGCCCAGAGGGCCAATGGATCGGCCACCACATGGACCGCCGTGACCGTCGAACCGGCGGGCAACCCGATCTTTTTCAAAAAGGCGATGGCGCGGCGTCCCGTTGACGAACCGTCCACGGCCACGAGCGCCCGAAGCCCCCGGGGGGGCGGATTTCCGCGAACCACCAGCACCGGCCGCCGGGAACGGCGAACCACCCGCTGGGAAACGCTGCCCATCAAAAACGCCTTGAACGGCGAAAGCCCCCGGGCCCCGACCACCACCAGCGAGGCCCGCGCCCGATCCGACTCCTTGAGCAACGCCTCCGCCGGACGATCGGATTCCAGCGCCCGGGTCTCGACCCGGACCCCCCGGGCGCGGCAACGGTCGGCCCATTGGTCGAGGGCCGTGCGGGCCCGAAGGGCCAGGGCTTCGACGACGGCGATTTCCCCCGGCCGGGGGAACCGCCGGAGGGGCGGCACGATGGAGACGCCCCGGATCGTCCCACCGCCGACGGCGGCCCGCTCCAAGGCGAACCGCGCCGCCCGCTCGGCGTGGGCGGAGCCGTCCACGCCGACCAGCCACGTCAATGGCGCTGTCCGCTTTTTCACGGCGTCCCCCTTACCACGTCTCCCGAACCGTCCCGCCCGCCGTGTTCGG
>DAOQNO010000201.1:0-3536 GCA_035332125.1 Elusimicrobiota bacterium
GCCGTCCAAGACGAACCCGTGGGTAAGCACCTGGCCGTAGGGCGGCTCGCTCGCGAGCCGCACCGACGGGAGGAGCGACGTCTGGAACCACCCCCGGTGTTGGTCGGAGCCTTCCAGATACATCACATCGGCGCGCGGGGTCCCCCGGGTTTCGGGACGGCTGTTGATCACGGCGGCCCAGGACACGCCGGAGTCGAACCACACGTCCAAAATATCCTCTTCTTTTTTGAAAGCCGTGCCGCCGCATTTGGCGCAGGGGCCCTTGGCGCCGAAGAAGGCCGGGTCTTTCTCGTACCACACGTCGCCGCCCTTTTGGCGGAAGGCCGCCACGACGGCGGCGAAGACTTTTTTGTCGTTGAGGGGCTCGTTGCATTTGACGCAGGCGAACATGGGGATGGGCGTCCCCCAGTAGCGCTGGCGGGAAAGGCACCAGTCGGGCCGGGATTTCAACATGCCCAAAATACGCTCTTGGCCGTACTCGGGGATCCAGCGAACCCGCTCGGTGCTCTCGATCAACTGGGCGCGAAATTCATCGGTGACTTTGAGGAACCACTGGAGCGCCGCGCGGAAGATAATGGGGTTTTTGCACCGCCAGCAGTGGGGGTAGCTGTGGGTGACGGGAGCGGTTTTCAACAGCAAAAGGGATTTGGTCAGCCGTTCGATGATGAGGGGGTTGGCCTCCCAGACGGTTTTTCCGGCCAAGTCGTTGGGCAACACGTCGGCCGTGAAGCGGCCGGCGTCGTCCACGGGCGAGAGCACGGGCAATCCGTAGGACCGGCCCACGACGTAGTCCTCTTCGCCGTGGCCCGGGGCGATGTGCACCACGCCCGACCCGTCGGTGTTGGAGACAAACTTGGCCAAAACGCCCTGGCTGTCGTTGTTGTTGATGGGGTTTTTGGCCACGAGCCCTTCGAGAGATTCGCCCAGAATTTCCACCGCCACGGCTTTGCCGGGCCCCAGAACTTCCTCGAGCACGGCCACGCCGGGGTCCCCCACCAGGAAGCGTTCGCCGGTTTTGGCCGATTCCCAAAGGCGGTAGGTGTGGTCCGGATGGAACGCCAGGGCCACGTTGGCCGGGAGCGTCCAGGGCGTGGTCGTCCAGACGAGCACGGTGGGCTTTTTGCCGGGGGTCTTGGCCAGGGATTGGGCGTCGTCGTTGGACGGCCACTCGGTGATGGGAAACTTGACGAAGATCGAGGGCGAGGTTTTGTTTTCGTACTCGATCTCGGCCTCCGCCAGGGCCGTTTCGCAGGAGGGGCACCAGTGGACGGGTTTTTTGTCCTGAACGACGCCGCCCGTCTCGAAGAGCTTGTAAAAGGTTTCGGCCACGGCGGCTTCGTACTCGGGAGCCAGGGTCTTGTAGGGGTGGTCCCAGTCGGCCAAAACCCCCAGTCGTTTAAAATCCCGGCGCTGGAGGTCGATCCAATGTTCCGCGTAGCGCGTGGCTTCCTGACGGAAGGCCAGGCGGCCGACCTTGCGTTTGTCCCAGCCCTTTTCCTTCATCAATTGATGCTCGATGGGCAAGCCGTGGCAGTCCCACCCGGGAATGTAGGGGGCGCGAAATCCCTTCATCGCCTTGTATTTCACGATGACGTCCTTCAGGATCTTGTTTAAGGCGTGGCCCACGTGAATGGCCCCGTTGGCGTAGGGCGGGCCGTCGTGAAGGACAAAGGCCGGGGATTGCCTCTCGGCCGCCCGGTCCTGCATCTTTTTGTAAAGATGGATTTTTTCCCAATGGGACTGGGTGGCGGGTTCCCGGAGGGGGAGGTCCGCTTTCATGGGGAAATTCGTCTTGGGCAGATGGACGGAGAACTTCGGGGGTTTCACGGGGACTATTGTAGCTGATCGGCGAGGGGAACGAAACCCGAGGGTCTAAGAGGCGGGCAGTTCGGCCAGCCACCGGCGGACGGAGTCCAGCCCCGGGTCCAGGACGAGGGCCCGCCGAAAGGCCTCGGCGGCTCCGGGCAAATCCCCGGCCAGACGCCGGGCCAACCCCAATTTGATCCAGGCCGCGGTCCACTCGGGATGACGGCGGGTCGCCTCGGCGAAATCCAAGGCGGCCTCGGGAAATCGCCGCCGGTTCATGAAAGTTTGGCCGCGGTTGAGCCGCGCCTCGGCCATGGCCGGGTCCAAGAGCAGGGCTTGATCGAAGTCCCGGCCCGCCTCCTCCAGCCGGTCCAGGGCGAAAAAGGCCCGTCCCCGGTTGTTGAAGGGGTCGGGCACGTCGGGATGAAGGCGAACCGCCGCGTCCAGATGGGGCAGGGCCTCCGATGGGCGGTCTTGATTGAGCAGATAGGTCCCCAGGTTGTAATGCCCCAGAAACGAGGAGGGGAACCGCTCCAATTGCCACCGCCAGAGCGTCTCGGAATTTTGCCAAAAGCCGATTTGTCGACGGGTGGCGGCGGTCAGGGGCCCCAGCGCGGCGGCCAGGAGGAAGGCGGCGACGGCTCCCGCCCGGCGGTTTCTGACCGAGAGAAACGGGGGAAGGGCCGCGGCCAGGAGGGCCAGGCCCAGGCCCGGCAGGTACGTGAATCGATCGGCCGCCGATTGGGGGCCCCGGGGGATCAAACCCAGAAGGGGGGCCAGGAGCAGGAGATACGACGCCCCCGCGATCCAGAGCGACGGCCACCGCCGTCGGGAAAATAACCAGAGAAGCAGAAACCCCGCCCCGATCGCCATGAAGAACACCGGGGGCCCGGACCATCGGAGGATTTCGCCCCGCCATTCATACACCGGTGCGAGGCCCGTCGGCCAAAGGGTTTTCTGCAGATAAAACCCGAGGCCAAAAAGGGCCTGGCCGAGGCGCTCCGCCGGTCCCACGTCCGAGGGTCGACCGCCGGGAGCGATGGTGAGCAGGGCGGCGGCGCCCGAAGCGAGAAAGAACGGAATCTTTTCCCGAAGGAGAACTTTCCAGGGTCGCCCCGGCCAGCGGGCCAGGGGCCGCCAATCCAGGAGAAGGAACACCAGCGGCCCCAGGACCGCCACGGGTTTGGAAAGCATGCCGGCCAGGTGGGCCCCCGCCGAGAGCCAGCGCTCCCCGGGCCGTCCCGTCGCCGCGAACCGAAGATAGAAAAGCAGGGAGAGAAGGAAGAAGAAACCGCACAGCACGTCTTTCCGTTCGACGATCCAGGCGACGGATTCCACCCGGAGCGGATGGACCGCCCACAGAAGCGACGCCAGGGCGGCCGCCCCCCGGCGGGCGCCGCCGGAGGACCGGGGAAAGAGTCTCTCGAAAAGCGTTTCCGCCACGAAAAACAAGAGGACGGCGTTGGCCGCGTGAAACAACACATTGGTGAGATGGAACCCCACGGGGTTCATTCCCCACAGGGCGCTGTCCAGCGAAAAGCTCAGCCACACGAGCGGCATGTAAAGGCCGGGGTTGTTGGTCCAGGCCCAACGCCAGGCCTCGCGGCCGAGTCCCCGGAAATGGGGGTTGAGCAAAAGCAGGTGGTTGTCGTCCCAGTCGAGGAAGGCGCCGGACAACGCCGGCCAGTAGGTCCACAGGACGAAAAGGGCGACCGCCGCGGGAAACGCCC
>DAOQNO010000202.1:0-3517 GCA_035332125.1 Elusimicrobiota bacterium
CCGCCACTCCACCCAAGTTTTGGCGGCCAGGGTGAGGAGGGCCAGGAAAGCCAGGAGGGACGCCACCGCGAAGGCGGCGACGAAATTGTATTCGTTGTAGAGGATTTCCACGTGGAGGGGCAGGGTGTTCGTCCGGCCCCGAATGTGGCCCGACACGACGGACACGGCCCCGAATTCCCCCATGGCCCGGGCGTTGCAAAGGATGATCCCGTACAAAAGACCCCATTTGATTTTGGGCAGGGTCACGCGCCAAAACATCTGGGGGCCGCTGGCCCCGAGCACGTAGGCGGCCTCCTCCTCGTCGGTGCCCTGGGACTGCATCAAAGGGATGAGTTCCCGGGCGACGAAGGGAAAGGTGACGAACACCGTCGCCAACACGATGCCCGGAACGGCGAAGAGGATCCGCACGCCGTGGTCCGCCAGCCAGGGGCCGAACCACCCTTGGGCCCCGAACATCAAGACGAACACCATGCCCGAGATGACGGGCGAGACCGAAAAGGGCAGGTCGATGAGCGTGATGAGGAAATTCTTTCCGGGAAAACGAAAACGCGCGATGGCCCAGGAGGCGGCCAGACCAAAAACCACGTTGGCCGGAACCGCGACCCCCGCGGCGATGAGAGTAAGCTTAATGGCGGCCAGGGACATGGGATCGGCGATCGCGTCCCGGTAGGCCTCCCAGCCCTTTTGAAACGCGTTCACAAAAACCGCCAGCGTGGGCAACAACAGGAAAAAACCCAGGAACGTCAGGGCGGCGGCGATCAGTAGGACTTGGACCCACCGCGGCTCCGTGAGGGGACGGTGGACGGGCCCGGCGGCGGACCGAACCAGGGTGGACGTCGCGCCGGCCATTTATTTTTCCCCCACCCGGCCGCGGCTCCAGGCCTGAAGCGCGTTGACGGCGAAGAGCACGCCAAAAGACAGGAAGAGCATCACGACGGCCACGGCGGTGGCCCCGGCGTAATCGTACTGCTCCAACTTGGTCATGATCATGAGGGGCGCGATTTCCGTTTTCATGGGCATGTTGCCGGAAATAAAGGCCACGGAACCGTATTCGCCGACGGCCCGGGCGAAGGAGAGGGCAAATCCGGTGAGGAGCGCCGGCACCAGGGGCGGAAACACCACCCGGCGGATCGTTTGCCAACGGGAAGCCCCCAACGTCATGGCGGCTTCTTCCATATCCGACTCCATGGTTTCCAAAACGGGTTGGAGCGTGCGCACGACAAAGGGCAGACCGATGAAAATGAGCGCGATCACGACGCCCATGGGCGCGAAGGCCGCCTGAATGCCGAATCGGGCCAGGGGCGCGCCGACCCATCCGTTGGGGGCGTAGAGGGCCGTCAAGGCGATGCCCGCCACGGCCGTCGGCAGGGCGAAGGGCATGTCGACCACGGCATCGACGAATCGGCGGCCCGGAAAGGAATAGCGGACCAACACCCAAGCCACCAACAGGCCGAAAACGCTGTTGATTCCCGCCGCCAGGGCCGAAGCGCCGAAACTCAAACGGAAGGCCGCCAACACCCGGGGGGTCGTGACGGCGTCCCAAAAGGCGGCGGGCCCCAGGGTCGCCGACTTGGCGAACAGGGTCGAGAGGGGGATCAACACGACGAGACTCAGATAGAAAACGGTGTAGCCCAAGGACAACCCGAACCCCGGCAACACCCCCGCCGATTTCAACATTTTTTTCACGGCGCTATATTACCCTATCCGGACGGCTCACCGGCCCGGTTGGTAAATTTGATCGAACACCCCGCCGTCGGCGAAATGGACCTTCTGGGCCTTTTGCCATCCGCCGAACAGTTCGTCGATGGTGAAAAGACGGAGCTTCGGAAAGTCCCCCGTGTGCTTCGCGGCCACGGCCGCCGAGCGGGGACGATAATAGTTCCGCGCAACGATCTCCTGGGCTTCGTCGGTGTAGAGGAATTTCAAGTACGCCTCGGCCGTCTTCCGCGTTCCGTGGCGGTCGACCACCTTGTCCACCAGGGCGACGGGCGGTTCGGCCAGAATGCTGACCGAGGGCACAACGATTTCAAAGCGGCCCTTTCCCCCTTCGTTGACGGCCAGAAAGGCTTCGTTCTCCCAGGCCACCAGGACGTCGCCGATCCCCCGCTCCACAAAGGTCACGGTCGCCCCCCGGGCGCCGGAATCCAACACCGGAACGTTTTTAAACAGGCGCGTCACAAAGTCTTTGGCTTTGGGTTCGTCGTTGGCGAATTTTTTCAAGGCGTACCCCCAGGCCGCCAGATAATTCCACCGGGCCCCTCCCGAAGTTTTCGGATTGGGCGTCACGACCGAAACGCGAGGACGAACCAGGTCCTCCCAGTCTTTGATGTTTTTGGGGTTCCCCTTCCGCACCAGAAACACGATGGTCGAGGTGTAGGGCGCGCTGTTGTGGGGCAGGCGGGATTGCCAATTTTTCGGCAACAAGCCGGACTTTTCCGCCACCGCGTCGATGTCGTACGCCAGGGCCAGGGTGACCACGTCGGCGTCCAGGCCATCGATGACGGCCCGGGCCTGCTTGCCCGACCCCCCGTGGGACTGCTCCACCGTCACGATTTCCCCCGTTTGATTTTTCCAGAAATCCGCGAAGGCCTTGTTCACGTCCTGGTACAGCTCCCGGGTCGGGTCGTAGGAGACGTTGAGCAACTTTGTTTCCTTGGCGAATAAACGCCCCGTGAAAATCGTGGCCAGAGCCGCCGCAAAAACGAGTTTGGCGATTTTAGTGTTCATGGAATTCTCCTGTTGAAAAGTCGAAGGGAACGATCAATAGGACAACTGAATCCGGGTCAAAAGGGCCCGTTCGACCGGCCGATTGCCGCCGGTCGCGCCGCCGTCGAAGGACGTGGTTTCGAAATCCGTCTGCCATTTGACGCTTTGGGTGGCATACCAGTTCAGCCCGGCGGAAAAAGACCGCGCCGAACGCGCCGAAGCGGCGGCGCTGGCGAAGGACGTGTTCGCTCCGACCTTGTCGAAAACGGACCGGCCCGCGGTGAATTGGGCAAACCGGGCGGCGATTTCCCAGGCGCCCCATCCGGGGTTGCCCGGTTCGTAGGGATGGCGGGGTTTGACGCCTTTGTCGGTGGCGTCTTCTCCGGTCAAGACGTAACTCGCCGCCACTTGCCAGGACCGCTGGATCAAATCCGCCGTGACCAGCGTGACCGTCGAGCGGACCGTCTGTCGGCTTGTCACGTGCTCGCCCAGCAGGGCCCAGGGACCGGAAAACCACGTCAATTGGGGAGACCAGCGCGTGCGGTTCCCATCCGCCACCGCCCGCCCTTGATAGGCAAAGAAGGTGTTTTGGCCGTGGGTTTTATAACCGGCGGTCAAACCGGGCGACGACGCGGACCCGACTTGCCGACCGGTGGATCCGGCCAATCCCACCCCCAAGCCCGCCAAGGACGGATTCGGAGAATTCTTCAGGGGGGTCAAAAAGACCCGCGCCGCGAAATCCTTTCGATCGGTCGTGTCGGCGCCGTCGATGTTGGCGCCGTCGGCCGCCCCGTTGGTGGCGGACACGGCG
>DAOQNO010000203.1:0-3493 GCA_035332125.1 Elusimicrobiota bacterium
CATGTAGGCCGGGTTCGTTCCCCAGAAACCCCAGGAATAGATTTCCGCCAAAATTTCCAACCCCAAATCCTTGGCGCGTTCCTCCGAGCAAACGATCACGACGGCGGCGCCGTCCGAGCGGGCGCAGGCGTTAAAGAGCGTCACCGTGCCCTCGCTCCGACCTTCCTCGTAGGTCTTCCCCTGGATGTACGACCCGTTGTCCCGGTAAAAATCCTGGATGGAATAGGAGGGTCCGTCAAAAATCGTCGGCGCTTTCTCCAGCATTTTTGGTTTTTCCACGAGACTCTCCCGCAAAAAGGGGTATTCGTCCTTCTCCAACACGATCTGGCCGCTCCGCTCCACGGGTACGACGTGGGTGGCGTAAAATCCGGTTTTCTCTCCGGCCAGGCCTTTGCGATAACTGTCAAAGGCGTATTTGTCCTGGGCCGCCCGGGAGATCGAATACATTTGGGCGCAGATTTCCGCCGTGGCGGCCATGTTGATTTTCTCGATGGGGTCCGTCAGGCCTTCTTCGGTCGTGTCCCGGATGGCGATCTCGGCGTCGCCCCAGAGGTTGGCCCATTCGGCCTTCACCGTCTCCAGGGAACGCAGTTTTTTATGGGAGCGGGGACCGCGGATGGCGTAGGGGAAATTGGACATGGATTCCGTGCCGCCCGCCAGATACAGATCGCCTTCGCCCATGACGATGTGCCGATAGGCGCTGGCCACGGTTTCCAAACTTGAAACGCAATTGGCTTGGACCGTGTAGGCGTGGGCTTTGACCGGCAGTCCGGCTTTGAGGGCCGTGACGCGGGCGATGTTGGGGGCGTGGGACCCTTGACCCACCCAACCGACCAAGACGCCGTCCACGGCGTGGGGATAGAGGGACGTTTTTTGAAAGACGCCGCGCACGGCGGCTTCCATCAGGTCTTCGGGAAGGAACCCCGCCAGGCTTTTGCCCAGATGTCCGATCGGGGTTCGCACCCCTCCGCAAATCACAACTTTTTTGGGCGTGGCCTTCATGGGTGTCCTCCCGAGCGTGTGGACCGGTTGCGCTTTAAGGCTAGCCCCCGGGCGCGGCTTTGTCAATCGCCGCGCCGACGGGCCCCGGGCATGGTAAAATAAGCGGATTATGAAATTTTACGTCGAAACCTTCGGGTGCCAGATGAACGTGGCCGACAGCCAGGAAATGGGCCGTCGCCTGGCCGCCCGAGGGCTCGCCCCCACGGAAACGGCGGCCGACGCCGACGTGATCCTGGTCAACACTTGCACGGTGCGGGACCACGCCGAACACAAGGCCCTCTCCTATCTGGGCCGTCTCACCCCCTGGAAAAGCCAGGACCCCAGCCGGTGCGTCATCCTGGCGGGTTGCGCGGCGGAACGGTTGCAGGGGACGATCCGCCGGCGCTTCCCCCACGTCTCCGTGGTCGTGGGGGCCAAATCCATCGACCGGTTCGATGAATTGATCGACGCGGCCCTCCCCGCCTTGGCCTTTGACGGCGACGGAGAAACCCTGGACGCCTGGGGCTGGATGAAGGGGGCCGCCGAAACGCCATCCTCGGTCACGGCGCACGTAACCCTCATGCGGGGGTGCAATTTTTCCTGCAGCTACTGCGTCGTCCCCCAGGTGCGGGGGCGGGAAAAATACCGCCCGGCGGCCAGTTTGTTGGCGGAAGTCCGGGAAAAAGCCGCCCGGGGCCAACCGGAAATCCTTTTGCTGGGGCAAACCGTCAACTCCTACCGGCCGGCCGGTCCGAACCCGGGCCCCGACGGCCGGGAGATTCGGGATTTTGCCGACCTCCTTCGGGCGGTGGCGGCGGAACCCGGCGTGCGGCGCATTCGTTTCATGAGCCCCCACCCCCACCACGTGGACGATCGGTTCATCGCCGCGGTCGCGGAAACGCCCGCCGTCTGCCCCCACGTCCACCTTCCCGCCCAATCGGGATCGGACCGGCTTTTGCCCCTCATGCGTCGCAATTACTCCCGGCGGGATTACGTCGAGAAAGCGGCCCGGTTGCGCCGGGCGGTTCCGGGCCTGTCCCTCACCACCGATCTCATTGTGGGATTCCCGGGTGAGACCGATGCCGATTTCGCGGAAACATTGTCCCTGGTGCGGGAAGTGGATTTTGAAGGCGCCTACACGTTTAAATACTCGCCCCGGCCCGGCACGGCGTCGGCCGCCCTGCCCGACGACGTTTCCACCGAGGTCAAAGAAGAACGGTTGGCCCGTTTGCGGGAATGGACCGACCGGCTGGCGGAACAAAAAACCGCCGCCCAGGTCGGCGCCCGAACCGAAGCCTTGATCGAAGCCCGCCGGGGAAAGGCCCTCGAGGCCCGGACCCCCCACGGTCGGAAAATTTTCCTGGAAGGGTCCGACGCCCCGGCGGGCGCCCTGGTGCCCTGCCGCGTCGACCGGGCCGACGGGAAAACGCTTTACGGATCCCCGTGCCCATGATTCCGGGGCTCAAACGGCGTCCCCGGCGCTGGATGCTTTTTGCGCCGGCCCTGGCCCTACTTGTGCCGCTGGCCGTTCCCGCGCGATTTTATTGGCAAGTGACGCGGCCGCTCCTCCACAAGGACGCCATCGACCGATACGCCGGCCAATACGGCATCGATCCTCTCTTCGTGTTGGCCTTGGTGCGGGTCGAATCGGGTTTTGCCCCCTCGGCCCGATCCCACCGGGGCGCCATCGGCCTCATGCAGCTCATGCCGGACACCGCCCGCGACATGGCGATTCGCGTGGGGGAAAACCCCGCGACCCTGAACCTGGAGGAACCGGACACCAACATCCACCTGGGCGTGCACTATTTGTCCCTGTTAAAAAAGGAATTCGGCGACGACGAGGTGGCTCTCCTGGCCGCCTACAACGCCGGTCCCACCAACACCCGGGCCTGGCGCGTCGGCGGGCGGCTCACCGCCCGGGACATCCCCTTTCCGGAAACCCGCGTGTTCGTGACCCGCGTCCGTCGAACCCATCGGTGGCTGCGAAGACTCCGGTCGATCAAGAGGTTTTTCCATGTCTGAAACCACCGCGGCCGCCACGCCCATCATGCGGCAATACCAGGCGCTTAAGGCCCAAAATCCCGACGCCATCCTTTTTTTTCGTTTGGGGGATTTCTACGAACTCTTCGATGAGGACGCCCGCCGCGCCGCCCCGATCCTTGAATTGGTCCTCACCCAACGCCAGGGCATCCCCATGTGCGGCCTTCCGCACCACGCCCTGCCGGGGTACCTGGGCAAATTGCTGAAGCGGGGCTGGCGCGTCGCCATCGCGGAACAAATGGAAGACCCGGCCACCACGAAAGGCATGGTGCGACGGGACGTCGTGCGCGTGGTGACGCCGGGCACCGTGCTGGAAGAGGAGTTGCTACCGGCCAAGCAAAACAATTTTTTGGCGGCCGCGTGGCCGGGGCGCGGCGGGTCGCCCTGGGGCCTGGCCTGGGCCGACATGTCCACCCGCGAATTGTCCTTCGCGTCGCTGCCCGACGGCGGCGCCGTGGCCGATGAATTGTCC
>DAOQNO010000204.1:0-3486 GCA_035332125.1 Elusimicrobiota bacterium
CAACGACCGGGTGGAAGCTTACGGCACGGTGGACGAACTCAATTCGGCGCTGGGGCTGGCGGCGGCCTTGGCGAAAAACGCCGACGTTCAACGCCGGATCGGCGCCATTCAGCGGGACTTATTCGTGCTGGGCGCCGATTTGGCGACGCCCCCGAAAAAAGGGGCTCCCCGGGTTCCCCGCATCGGCCCCGCCCACGTGCGCCGCCTCGAGGAAGAAATTGATCGGATGCAAAAGGATCTGCCGCCCCTGCGTCATTTCATATTGCCGGGGGGGTCGCCGGCCGGCGCCGCCCTTCATTTGGCCCGGGCGGTGTGCCGACGGGGCGAACGTTATTGCGCGAGCCTCGGCCGGTCTTTTCCTTCCGCCATCGTTTACCTGAACCGGCTGGGGGATTACTTGTTCGTCTTGGCGCGCCGGGCCTCCCGACGGGAAGGCAAAAAAGAAACCCTCTGGATCCCCGAATAGCCCAACGGGTTTCCCGACCCCGCCCAGGGGTCCCACCGTCGACCGATTAATCCCTTCCGCCTTTACTTCCCTTCGCCCGGAACGCGAAGCACCGCGCCTTCAGACCCGGAGGTCACCATGGCGGCGTATCGGGCCAGCCAACCGGTGGCCCGCCGTTTCGGAGGTTTCCAGGCCTTGGCCCGTTTCGCCCATTCCGTTTTGGACAGCGCAACGCTCAATTCGCGCTTTTCCGCGTTGATCGTGACCGTGTCGCCGTTTTTAATCAAACCGATGGGACCTCCCACCGCCGCTTCGGGGCAGACGTGGCCCACCACCCGACCGTGGCTTCCGCCCGAAAAACGGCCGTCGGTGATGAGCCCGACTTTGTCGCCCAGGCCCTTCCCGGACAAAATCGCCGTCAAGGAAAGCATTTCGCGCATGCCCGGCCCGCCTTTGGGGCCTTCGTAGCGCACGACCACCACGTCGCCCGCGCGAATATCCCCCCGAAGGGCCGCGGCCGTAGCGCTTTCTTCGCCGTCGTAAACTTTGGCGGGTCCCACGATGGTGGTGTTCGACAATCCCCCCACCTTGGCCACGGCGCCCTCGGGCGCCAAATTTCCCTTCAAAATGACGATCGGTCCCGTGGAACGAAGGGGATCGTCCTTGGAACGAATCACCGTTTGGCCCGCGGCCAAACCCGGCGCCCCGGCCAGGTTCTCCGCCAACGTTTTTCCCGTGACGGTCATGGCCGAACCGTCCAGATACCCGTCGGCCAGCATTTGCTTCATCACCGCCGGAACGCCGCCCACCTTGTGCAGGTCGTACATCACGAATCGACCGCTGGGTTTCAAGTCGGCCAGATGGGGAACTTTTTTGGCGATGCGGACGAAATCCTCCAGACCCAATTTGACGCCGAAGGCGTCGGCCATGGCGATCAAATGAAGCACCGCGTTCGTCGACCCGCCCAGGACCATCACCAAGGCGATGGCGTTTTCGAAATTCTTCTTTTTGACGATGTCCCGGGGACGCAGGCCCAGCCGAAGGGCCTGCACCACGGCCTTGCCGGCCTCGGCGCATTCGGTCACTTTCTCGGCCGTCTCGGCCGGAAAGGACGAGCTGCCCGGAAGGCTCATGCCCAGGCATTCGATGGCCGACGCCATGGTGTTGGCGGTGTACATTCCCCCGCAGGACCCGGGCCCGGGGCAGGCGGAACACTCGACCCCTTTCAATGTCTTTTCATCGATTAAATTATTGTTGAACTGGCCCACCGCCTCGAAAATACTCACGATGTCGACGTCTTTCCCTTGGAAGGACCCCGGCCGAATGCTGCCGCCGTATACGAACACCGCCGGAATGTTGAGCCGGCCCATGGCCATGAGGCACCCGGGCATGTTCTTGTCGCAGCCGCCGATGGCGACCAGGCCGTCGAACCGTTCGGCCCCGGCCACCGTCTCGATGGAATCGGCGATGATTTCCCGGCTGGGGAGCGAATAGCGCATGCCGTCGGTTCCCATGGATATCCCGTCGGACACGGTGATCGTGCCGAAGATCAACGGCGCGCCGCCCCCGGCCCGGGCGCCGGCCTTGGCGCTTTCGGCCAACTTGTTGATGTGGATGTTGCAGGGCGTGATCTCGCTCCACGTGCTCGCCACGCCGATGAGCGGTTTTTTAAAATCCTCATCGGTCAAACCGACGTCCCGCAACATGGCGCGGTTGGGCGCGCGGTTGACGCCGTCCGTGATGTCGCGGCTTTTGATTTTAAGATCTCGAGAATCGGGCATGAGAGGCTCCTTAGGCGCTTTCGTTCAGTCGACGGGCGATGAGGTCCTTCAACTTCGCGACGTCCGGCCGGTCGCTGGCGTCCGGCGCGTGGGTCAAATAGGATTCCAAATCCCGCAGGGCGGGGCGGTAACGGCGCATTTGATAGAGAACCAACCCCCGGTCCCGGACTTCCGTCCAGGCTTCGGGCCGGAGCATGGCCAATTTATCAATGACCGCGTGGGCCTTGGCGTAGGACCGGGACTCCACGTAAATGTTTTTTAAATTGGTGAGCAAACGGACGAGGATCGCCCGCGGCCCGATGGGTCGAAGGTGATCCGGCGTCAAGGCCATTTTCCCGCCGAACACGTTGGCCACTTTTTCCGCGCATTCCTCCTCCGTCAAAAGACGTCCGCCGTCGAAAGCATCGATGTAATGGACCCGTCCGGGCGAAAGGAGCGCGGCCACAAAATGCCCCGGCAGTCCCACTCCCGCGGCGGAAAGTCCCGCGCGGCGCGCCACGTCGATGTAAAGAAGGGACAACGTGATGGGAATCCCCATCCGTCGGTCCAGCACTTCGTTTAGAAAACTGTTGCGGGGGTCGTAGTAGTCTTTTTGGTTCGGCCCAAAGCGCTCTTCCTCGAACAACACGGCGTTCAGGGCCGCGATGGCGGCCACGGGATCGGGCCCTCCCCGAAGGCGGGCCGCCACCCGGTCGGAAAAACCGTCCAGTCGATCCAAATAGGGTCGCGGGTCCAGACCCGGATATTCGTCCCCCGCCACCAAAAGAGCCGCCTCGGCCAAGTCCACCCCCGCGTCGTCACGGTCCAACAACTGGAGCAGGCGGGCGCGGGGAGTCGGCGGCGTCATTGCGGGGTCGCGGATAGAAAGAGGCTTTCGAGGTCTTTCACACGGACGGCGGTCAGGACCGGAACCACCCGGTCGGCCGCGCTCAATTCCTCGGCGGAATAGGACGTCGTGACCGCCACGCATTTCATGCCGGCGGCCCGGGCGGAAAGCAATCCGTGTTTCGAATCTTCAACGACCAGGCATTCCGCGGGTTGAATGCGGCGGTCCGGGTATTTCTTGTTGATTTCCTCCAACGCCTTCAAATAGGCGTCGGGGGCCGGCTTTCCCCGGACCACGTCCTCCGCGGCGACCACCGCGTCGAAGTAGTGGGCGATGCCGGCGGCGTGGATCATCAATTTCACTTCGTCCCGCAAAGCGCCCGAGGCCATGGCCAATGGAAATTTCTGAGACACGGCCATCACAAATTCGACCAC
>DAOQNO010000205.1:0-3468 GCA_035332125.1 Elusimicrobiota bacterium
GACCGGATCGTCCACCACCAACAACTCGTGAATACCGCAACGACCTTTGAACCCGGAATCGTTGCAGGTGGAACACCCTTTCCCGTAGTAAAGCTGGGCGTTGGCGGGCAGCGGAAAGTTCGCGGTTTTAAAGACTTCGACTTCGTCCGGCGTCGGGGCCCGGGCGGTTTTGCAATCGGCGCAGACGCGTCGGCACAACCGCTGGGCCAACACGCACTTCACCGTGCTGGCCACCATGAAGGAGGGGATGCCCATGTCCACCAACCGGGCCACCGTGGACGGCGCGTCGTTGGTGTGAATGGTGGAGAACACCAAGTGGCCGGTCATGGCGGCTTCCATGGCGATGTGGGCCGTTTCCTGGTCCCGGATTTCACCGACCATGATGACGTCGGGGTCCAACCGCAGGAAGGACCGCAGGGCCGTCGCAAAATCGAAGCATTTGTCCTCGCCCATGTGCAGGTCGGGGTTCACCTGAACCTGCACGATCCCGTCCAGGTTGTATTCGACGGGGTTTTCCGCCGTGAGAATCTTAATGTCGGGCCGGTTGATGTGGTTTAACGCCGCGTAGAGGGTGGTCGATTTTCCGGACCCCGTGGGACCGCACACGACCACGATGCCGAAGTTCTTTTTTCCGCCGACGCCTTTGAGAAGGCCGAGAAACTTGTCCAAGGTCTCCTGATGAAACCCGAGCCGCTGAATGTCGACCTGGACGGCTTTCCGGTCCAGGATACGCATGACGCAGGATTCCCCGTACACGGTCGGGATGATTTCCACGCGGAATTCGATGGGGTTGCCCTTGGCCATGACCTGGATGCGGCCCGACTGGGGAATGCGCCGCTCGGTGATGTTCATGGTGTTCGTCATGATTTTGATTTTGGCCATGACGGCGGCGCGGTACATCCAGGGCACCTGGAAGTTCGCCATGCGGAGAAAACCGTCCACGCGGAACCGCACGAGGATTTTGGAATGCTTCCCGGCGGGGTCTTCAAAAGGCTCGATGTGAATGTCGGAGGCCTTCATCTGAAGGGCCGACAGGATGACGGCGTTGACGATCTTTTCGACTTCCGGCGCCGAGGCGTCGACTTCGGTGACGTCGGACTTCTCCTGAATCCGCTCCAGCCCCTCGCCTTCGGGAATGGCGGAGTCCGTGACCGATTTGAGAAGTTCCTCGGCCTTGCCCGCCGCGCCGACCCCGTAGACTTTGTCCAACTCCTTGAGGATGTCCTCGGGCATGGCGAGGTAGCGCTGCACCTCCAGGCCCGTTCGCAGGTGGATGTCTTCGGACACGAGGAAATCCCGAGGATCGGCCATGGCCACCAGGAGGACCTGATCTTCCTTGGCGAAGGGGAGGACCAAACTTTTGCGGGCGGTGGATTCCGGAAGGATCCGCACCACTTCGGGATCGATTTCCATCTCGGCCAGGTCGACGGCCTTGGTGCGCCACTCCCGGGACAGGGCCTGGAGCACGTCCACTTTGTCGGCCAGCTTCAGATCGACGACGATTTGTTGAAGGGGTCGGTCCGACTTGAGGGTTTCTTTTTCCGCCGCCGCCAGGCCATCGGCGTTGACCAAGCGGGCTTCGATCAAAATTTCTTTGGCCTGTTTTCGGCCGATGTTGCCACGGGTGGCCATGAAGCGCTACCTCCTGTTGTCGCCCCGGGCGCGAGCGCCGAGACGCGCGATTCGCCGAGCGGCGAAGGTCCTGCTTCCTTATTTAGCCCTCAAACGGGGGATTGTCCAGGGGGGCCACGCCCGGCCGGGTCGCGGTTTCCCAGGGCGCCCACGCCGAAAATCCCCAGAGCGCCCGCCGCCGCCCACCAGAGAAAAGCCGCCGCCAACGACCGGTCGTCCGCCGCCCGGGCGGATCCCGCCGCGGGCGGCCACCGGCCCCAGGTGAGCACGCCGGCCTTTTTCCCCCCGCGCCACAGGGGCGCGATAAAAACGGCGCTCGCGGGATTCCCGGGGGCTTCCTCCAGCCGGTCCGAGGCGCCGCCGGTCCAGGACGCGGGCGCGCGGGGACATGGAGCGGGGCCGAAAACCGCGACGGGTTCCCCGGCGACCGTCCAAAGAGCGGCGAATCGGGTGTCCGGCTCGCCCGACAAACGGCGAACCCGCGCCGCGAGAAAATTTGTCGAAAGGCCGGGATCGCCCAACCCGGCCGCCGCCAGGGCCAGAGCGCGGAGGCTTTCGGACCGCCATTGGCGAAGGCGGTCCGCTTCGAGGTGCCGGCGAACGGCGAACAGCAACGCCGCGCCCCACAGAAGGCCCGCGACGTAGAGGCCGACGGGGCGCGCCCACGGCCGAGCCCCGCCCACGGGTTACCGGCCGAGGCGGGGCGACAGGCGGCGGAGGGCGGCCCCGACGAAATCGCGGAAGAGCGGGTGGGGGTGCAACGGACGGCTTTTCAATTCGGGGTGGTATTGAACCGCCACATACCAAGGATGGTTCTTGAATTCTACCACTTCGGCCAAATGGTGTTTTTCGTATTCGCCGGTGATCCGAAGGCCGGCCTTTTCGAGAGCCGCGCGGTATTTGTTGTTCAGTTCGTAGCGATGGCGGTGCCGTTCGCCGACGGTTTCCCGTCGGTAAGCCGCGTGGGCCAGGCCGTCGGCCTTCAATTTGCAAGGATAGACGCCGAGGCGCATGGTGCCGCCCAGGGCCGTGATCTTTTTTTGCTCCTCCATCTTGCAGATCACGGGGTGGGCGGTTTTGGGGGCGAATTCGGTGGAATGGGCCGTCGGCATTTTGGCCAAATGGCGGGCCACTTCGATCACCGCGCATTGCATGCCGAGGCAAATGCCGAAGAACGGGATCTGGCGCTCCCGGGCGAAGCGGGCCACGGCGATTTTCCCCTCGACGCCCCGGTCCCCGAAACCGCCGGGAATCAAAATCCCGTCGACTTGCATCAGCTGGGATTCCAGCGTCTTGTCCTCGACGTCCAAATATTTGACGATCACTTTGCAGTTGTGCGCCAACCCCCCGTGAAGCAGGGCCTCGCCGATGGACTTGTAGGCGTCCTTCATTTCCACGTATTTGCCGGCCACGCCGATGGTGACCTGGTGTTGGGGGTTTCGAATTTTCTCCACCATCTCCCGCCAGGAGGAGAGATCCTTGGTCGGGGAACGCTGCCGGAGCATCATGAGCACGAGCTCGTCCAACCCCTGACGCTCCAGGACCAGCGGCACCTCGTAAATCGAGCTCACGTCGACGGCTTCAATGACGGCTTCCTTCGGCACGTTGCAGAAGAGGCCGATTTTCTCCCGAATGTCTTCGCCCAGCGGGCGATCGGTGCGGCAAAGGATGATGTCGGGATCGATGCCGATCTCCCGCAATTTTCCGACGGAATGCTGGGTGGGCTTGGTCTTCAACTCCTCCGCCGCCTTGATGTAGGGGACCAGCGTGAGGTGAATGTAAAGGACGTTGTCGCGGCCGGCGTCGATGCGCATCTGGCGGATGGCTTCCAGGAAG